>CAZEBL010000001.1:0-36077 GCA_964510325.1 uncultured Melioribacter sp.
CAGAAGAAGCACATGAGATTTTTCCTGTAAAAAGTTTTAGAGCCGGTGATGAATATTATCTTTATGCAAAATGGGATTCAACAGAAACTGTTCACTATCTGGTTTATGTCCGCAATCCAATTGAGTATGTTGTTTTTGATCTTCGAGATAGTGTAAAAGTTTATCATGGCAAAAAAGAAGTGACCATAAAAGAAAGAGTCTTTTCAAGTAGCATAAAGAATTCTTTATGGCAAACTTTAGAATCGCAAAATGTGAATCCAGAAGTTGCAGTAAAATTATCAGAAATTTATGCATGGCAAATCGACTTTTTCCGAATTCAGGTGAATGATTCTTTGAAAGTTGTTTACGAAGAATTATTTGTTGGTGGAAAATCAACAGGAGTTGGGAAAATATTAACCGCATCATTCAGGCATCGGAACGAAGATTTTTTTGCTTTCAGATTCGAGAAGAATGATGAAGTGGGATATTATGATGAAAAAGGGAACAGCTTACGTAAAGCATTTCTTAAAGCCCCACTTAAATTCAGCAGAATATCATCACGCTTTTCATTAAAACGATTTCATCCTGTTCTTGGCAGATATAAAGCTCATCTGGGAACAGATTATGCTGCACCTACCGGAACGCCAATTATGACAGTTGGTGATGGTGTTGTAACTGAAGCAAGTTATACAAGCGGAAATGGCAATTATGTTAAGATTAGACATAATGCAACATACACAACGCAATATCTTCATATGTCGAAATTTGCAAAAGGGATCCGACCGGGTGTTGCTGTTAAGCAAGGTCAGGTGATTGGTTATGTAGGGAGTACCGGTTTAGCTACCGGCCCTCATGTTTGCTTTAGATTTTGGAAAAACGGTAAACAAGTCGATGCATTAAGAGAGAAGTTACCTACTTCAAATCCGGTAGCGAAAGAATACCGGAAAGATTTTGAGCTGGTTAGAGATTCCTTAATAACTAAACTTATCCAAGATCCTCATACAAGTAATTAATTTTTGCTGCTATTCAAATGCTTTCTTAATAATTTCATCTTGAGATGCCTGGAATTTCTTAGAAGAACCACTTGCAGGACTCGGACTTTCCTGACGTCCAACGAACTCTAATTTCAATTTATCGGGAATTATTTTAATCAACCTTGGAAAAAGAAAATTCCACGCCCCCATGTTTTGCGGTTCTTCCTGGACCCACTTTACTGTTTTTGCATTTGGATATGTTTGTAATAATTTACTCATTAGTTCGGAATTAAATGGATAGTACTGTTCAATCCTAATTATTGCTTTATTATCAATTTTATTTATTACTCTAAAGTTGTTCAGTTCATAATATATTTTCCCGCTTGTAAGGATCACATTTGTAACTTTAGATTTATCCATAGTAATATCATCAATAATTTCTTCAAACTTTCCTTCAGTAAAATCATTTATAGGCGACCTTGCAGCGGGTAATCGTAATAAACTCTTAGGTGTTAACACAACAAGTGGTTTTTCATAAGCTCCGTTTACTTCGGATAACTTTTTATGCATCTGTCTTCTGAGTAAATGAAAATACTGTGCAGGTGTAGTTGGGTTGCATACATACATATTATTTTCTGCACATAGTATAAGAAATCTTTCTAACCGTGCACTACTATGTTCCGGACCCTGTCCCTCTTGTCCGTGAGGAAGTAACATTACAAGATTATTCGGTAGTTGCCATTTAGTGTAAGAGCTTACTATAAAATTATCTATGATAACCTGTGCACTATTAGCAAAATCGCCGAATTGTGCTTCCCAGATTACTAAAGCGAGCGGATCAGAAATGCTGTAACCGAATTCAAATCCCAATACTGCAGCTTCTGAAAGTAAGCTATCGAGCGCTTCAATTTTTGCCTGACCTTCTTCAATAAAATTATGAGGCAGAACTTCTTCCTCGGTATTCATGTCTGTAAATATCAAATGCCTTTGACTGAATGTACCGCGAGCACTATCCTGACCGCTAAGTCTAACCGGGCGTTTTTCAATTAAAAGAGTACCGAATGCAAGAGCTTCTGCAAAAGCCCAATCAATTTGTGTATTACCTGTTAATAATTCTTTTCGCTTGGCAATATGCTTACTTAGTTTAGGATTTAGTGAAAAACTATGAGGGAATTGAATAATCCCTTTTACAACTTTCTTAAGCTCATCAATAGATACTTTAGTTTCTGCTTTTCGATCGAAATTGTCATAATAATCTGTGGAATATGCCAAAGGTCTATCCGGTTTAAATTTTTCTGATTTCTTTTTAGTATCCTTAAGTGCTTTTTCAAGTAAATCGTATATATAATTATCAAGAGAATCTATTTCAGCTTTATCCATAATCTTAGATTTAACAAGTCTCTCCTGGTAAATCTCTTTTACTGATGGATGCTCTTTGATTTTTTTGTACATAAGTGGTTGAGTATAAACCGGATCATCACCTTCGTTATGCCCATGCCTTCTATATCCAAATAGATCAATTACCACATCCTTGTTAAATTTTTGGCGGTATTCAAATGCAAGCTGTGTAACCCATAGTGATGCTTCGGGGTCATCACCATTAACATGAAAGATTGGCGACTGAACCATTTTAGCAACATCGGTTGCATAAGGTGAGGAACGTGCATCTTCAGGTGGTGTTGTAAATCCAATCTGATTATTTACAATAATGTGAATCGTTCCACCGGTGCTATAACCTTTTAATTGTGATAGGTTAAGAGTTTCTGCAACAACACCCTGTCCAGCAAATGCAGCATCCCCGTGAATAAGAACAGGAACATATTGATTCTTCTCAGTGTCGTTATTTCTTGTTTGTTTTGCACGGATTATTCCTTCAACTACAGGATTAACCCACTCGAGATGGGAAGGATTAGAGGCAACAGAAACTTTAATTTCATTACCACTGAAGGTTTTGTAATTACCGCTTGCACCGAGATGATATTTAACATCACCCGTTCCTTGCGGGCTTTCGGGATCCATTTCATCTTCAAATTCAGAAAATATATTCGTATAACTTTTACCGATGATATTTGATAATACATTCAATCTGCCACGATGAGCCATTCCTAAAAACACTTCTTTAACATTCTGCTCGCTTGCTAAATTTAATAAGTAGTCCAGCACAGGTATTAAAGTCTCTGAACCTTCAAGAGAAAAACGTTTATGACCAATAAATTTTGTATGAAGAAAATGTTCAAATGCTTCAGCTACAATCAGTTTTTGCATTATTCTTTTTTTGGTCTCATTACTATATCCCGGTTTATTTCTAATCGGTTCCATTCTTTGTTGAAGCCAGAGTTTTTCTTCGGGATTCTGTATGTGCATATACTCCACACCAATCTTTTCGCAATAAGTCTGATGAAGAACATCCAGAATCTGTCGTAAAGTACCTGTCTGCATTCCCTGTAAATTACCGGTGATGAAATGACGATCATAATCCCAGATTGTAAATCCATGGTTTGCAGGATCCAATTCCTGGTGAAATGATTTAGGTGGACTGAGAGGATTCAAATCTGCAATTAAATGCCCGCGTACTCTGAACATGTTGATAAGTAATACAATTCGTGCTTGCTTCTCAATCTCTTCAATGTTGTCGATTTTTGAAAATCTTTTTGAAAGCGTATCGAGGTCCCATCCAACTGCTTTCTGCGGAATTTTTAGATCTTCAAATAATTTACTATAGAAATTATTTTCACCAAGTAAAAGGTTATCAATTGTTGCAAGAAATGCGCCCGATTCTGCACCTTGAATTATTCGGTGATCATAAGTACTGGTAATATTCATAACCTTACCGATACCAAGTGATGCTAATGCAGAAGGATGCATCGCTTTGAATTCCGCCGGGTAATCAATTGCACCAACTGCTATGATGCAACCTTGACCGGTCATTAATCTGGGTGTTGAAGAAATTGTACCGATACCACCAGGATTAGTTAAAGTAATAGTGGAGTTTTGAAAATCTGCCGGTTCTAATCTACCACTCTTTGCTTTGTCGATTAATTCATCATAGGCATAAAGGAACTGATCAAAGTCCATCGTCTCGGCTCGTTTAATATTAGGAACTATTAAGGAACGCGTTCCGTCTTTTCGTTCAATATCAACAGCAATACCAAGATTTATATATGGTTTCTTAATTAAACTAGATTTTCCTTTAACAACTCCGAAAGAATTATTCATATTAGGAAATTCTTTAAGAGCTTGAACAAGCGAGTATGCAATTAAATGTGTGAAAGAAATTTTTCTTCCACCAGTTCTCTTTAAGTGTTGATTGATAATAATTCTATTTTCTTCAAGAAGCTTTACGGAAATTGTCCGCAATGATGTTGCAGTCGGTATTGTTAAACTACCGGTCATGTTCTCTATTATTTTTGCGCCAACGCCCACAATAGGGATAATCTCATCATCGGGGGATATATCAAACAAATCCGATACAACGGGAGAAGTGATTTCTTTTTTGGTTGAAGCGGATTTTTCCGGTTTAATATGGTTATCCGATTTATTGCTGCCGGTTAATTGGTCGAAATAATTTTTCCAGTAATCTGAAACTGAATTATGATCTTCCAGATATTTTTCGAGTAAGTCGGATACAAATCCAAAGTTATACCCGAAGTGGTTAAATAATTCTTTGTGATATTTAGTGATGTCCATATTTCTCATATAATTTATTCTAAAGTAGTAACATAAAATCTGATTGAATCGTTCGATTTTAAATGGAAATTAATCGGTGTAAATAAATCGCGAAATATTTCTTAGTTAATTGGCGAACTTACATTACGGACTAAAAAATCTTGATATCAAACAAATAGTTTTATATGTTTGCAAAACTTAAAAATGGAGTAAAGAAAAAATGAAAGCAGAGTGCCCGGTTTGTGGTGCTATGATTGATTTACCTGAAGGTACTGTTGTAGGAGAACTAATAGAGTGTCCCGATTGCGGAACAGAGTTAGAAGTTGAATCTCTTAATCCTCCTACAGTAAAAGAAGCTCCACAAGAAGAAGAAGACTGGGGTGAATAGTTGATCTGGGTTTTAGATTCAACATTAAGAGAAGGCGAACAAACCCCGGGAGTCTACTTCGATAAGCACATTAAACTTGCAATTGCATCTCTACTGGATGAAATCGGTGTTAATATAATTGAAGCCGGTCATCCCATGGTTACCCCGGAAATCCATGCAGCAGTAAAATCAATCGCACAAAAAGGATTTAAATCAATTGTTGGCGCTCATTCCCGGTCATTAAAGAATGATGTAGATCTCGCTTTAGAATGTGGTGTCGGTTTTATCGGAATATTCTATTGTGTCTCCGATGAAAGACTGGCTAATGTTTTCAAAAAGGATCTTGATGATGCAATAAAGCAGATTACCGATGTAATTAAATATGCAAAAAATATAAAACCCGATCTGTTAATTAGATATACACCTGAAGATACTGTCCGTTCACAATTCGAAAATGTTGTTAAAGCTGCCGCTGCTGCTGTTGAAGCCGGAGCTGATATTATTAGTGTAGCAGATACTACCGGTTATATGGTTCCGGGAACCGACCGGAGTATGTATGATTATATTTCGAAACTTAAAGATGATTTGGCACAACGTAAGCTATTCCCTAAGATCGCAGTTCACTGTCATAACGATAGAGGTTTTGCACTTGCAAATGCGCTTGATGCTTACCGTGCCGGTGTTGATATTATTGATGCCGCCGCATTAGGACTTGGTGAAAGAGCCGGAATAGTTGATCTTGCCCAATTATTAGTTACACTAACAGTTGATTATAATGAGAACCGATGGAACCTTAAAAAGATTACTGAGCTATATGATCTGGTAAGTAAACATTCGGGGATCCCGATACCGGCTAATTATCCAATAACAGGAAAAAATGCTTTTACACATTGTGCCGGCGTTCATACTCATGCTGCTTCAATTAATCCAATGCACTACGAAAGTCTGCATCCTGATATCTTAGGACGAGCAAGAAGTTTTGCACTCGATCATATGTCGGGAATTGCATCTCTTAGATATGCACTCAATTTAATTGATGAAAATAGTTTAGATGATGATCATCAACAATCTGTTCTTGCCGAAGTAAAAGCAGTTGGACAGCGGGGAAGAACTGTTGACCTTGAAGAATTGAAACATATCGTTGATGCTGTTAAGCACCACAAGACCTACGCTAAATAGAATCTTTTTTAATAGAACCCCGGAGGATTTTTAAATGAAAATAGGATTACTTCATTCATTGCTACGTAAAGATGAAAAATTTTTGATGGATGAATTTGCTAAAATCAAAGGTGTTGAACTCGTTCTTATCGATGACCGTGAAATTACATTTAATTTAGGGAAGGATAAGTTTGATGTTGATGTGCTTGTTGAGAGATGTATAAATCACTCCCGCGCTTTGCACGGATTAAAACTTTTCGAAGCAGCCGGAGTAAGATGTGTTAACTCTTACAACGTTGCGACAATCTGCGGTGATAAACTCCTAACGTCAGTAGCCCTTGCGGAAAATAAAGTTCCTCAACCAGAAGTAAGAGTTGCATTTACAGAAGAATCGGCTCTTAAAGCAATTGAAGAGATGGGTTACCCGGTTGTTCTTAAACCGGCAGTTGGATCTTGGGGAAGACTTCTATCAAAAATTAACGACAAAGATGCAGCCGAAGCTATTCTTGAGCATAAAACGGTCCTTGGTTCATATCATCATTCCATTTTTTATATTCAGAAATATGTAGAGAAGAAAGGGAAGGATATCAGAAGTTTTGTTGTAGGTGATAAGTGTATTGCTGCTATTTATAGAACTTCTCCTCACTGGATTACAAATACTGCACGCGGCGGTGTTGCTACTAACTGTCCTATAACAGAAGAGTTGAATGATATTTCCGTGCGTGCTGCTAAAGCTGTTGGTGGAGGAATAGTTGCTATAGATGTTTTTGAAACTGAGAAGGGATTAATGGTTAACGAAGTAAATTATACAATGGAGTATAAGAACAGTATTACTACAACCGGCGTAAATATTCCCCAGAAAATGGTTGAATATATATTGCAAGTGGCTGAAGGTAAGTAATGGAAAAAATAAAAGTATCAATTGTTGGCGGATCGGGGTATACAGGCGGGGAATTGCTTCGTTTGCTTCTTTTCCATCCTTATGTAGAAGTTGTTGAAGTTACTTCTGAAAGTTATACGGGAAAATTTGTTCATAAAATCCATCCTAACTTAAGAAAATCTACAACGCTAAAATTTATTTCTGCATCCGAGTTACAACCGTGTGATCTTCTCTTTTTATGTCTTCCTCATAATAGTTCGCAAAATCAAATTGATAGATTCAAAAATTTAGCTCCGAGGATTATAGATCTTAGTGCAGACTTCAGATTAAAAAGTGAATCGGAATATGAAAAATGGTATGGACATAAACATGCAAGACCGGAATTGTTCAATGAATTTGTGTACGGGATTCCAGAACTGCACCGCGAAGAAATGAAAAATGCAAAATACATTTCAAGTGCAGGTTGTAATGCAACTGCAAGTATTCTTGGTCTCTATCCGCTCTTTAAAAATGATCTTGTTGAAGAAGATAGAACAGTAATAGAAGTAAAAGCTGGAAGCAGCGAAGGGGGCAATAAAGTTAATGAAGGTTCACATCATCCTGAGCGTGCCGGTGTAGTCAGATCTTACATGCCTACGCAGCATAGACACACTGTGGAAATATTACAGGAACTTTCATTTGGTAAAAAAATAAATGTCCATTTTTCTGCTACTGCTATTGATATTGTCCGCGGTTTACTTGCAACATGCCATGTTTTCTTAAAGAAGGATCTTCAGGAAAAAGAGATCTGGAAAATTTATCGTGAAGCTTATGGTAATGAACCTTTTATTAGAATTGTAAAAGAAAGCGAAGGAATATACCGATTCCCGGAACCGAAATTATTAAGCGGTACAAATTATTGCGATATCGGTTTTAAGAAAGATGAATTTTCAAATCGGCTTGTTGTAATTAGTGCAATTGATAATTTAATGAAAGGTGCTGCTGGTCAGGCACTTCAGGCGTTTAATTTAATGTATGGATTTGATGAAAGAACCGGACTCGAATTCCCGGGATTACATCCAATTTAATCCTTGCTAATGATCTTATTCTTGATAATTGTCTAATAAGGAATATTGAATTAAATGTGCCGACTACTATATGTTGACTCGAAAACCGAGTTTGATACTTCTGATTACTTAATTAGGTTTTCGGAGATTTCTAAAAATAGCCGTGAGTTTCAGGGACATGGATGGGGTTGCGCTTATTTCCAGAATGGTAAATGGAATTTTTATAAAAATGTTAAACCTATCTGGGAAGACGACCTCTCCACATTCGGTAATTCAAAACGATTGATAGCACATGCCAGAAGTGCATTTAAGGATGAAGGAATTGTTGTTGAAAACAACATGCCTTTCTATGATGATAAATACATTTTTGTTTTTAATGGAGAACTGCGTGGTGTAAAAATTAAAGAAGAAGGAAGAATTGGTGCAGAAAAAATTTTTAATTATTTAAAAAGATTTGATGACCAAGGAATTGGTGAAGGGATTAAAAAGGGGACTGAAATAATTAAAAAAAGATCGGCTTATATAAGAGCAATGAATTTGATTATTGCAAATGATAAAGCAGCTTATATTTATTCTCACTTCAATGAAGATCCGGAATATTTTACAATGCATATCAAAAAATCGGATAATGTATTTGTTGTCTGTTCCGATCCGTTCATTGGTGAACTTAATTGGAATCCAATTGAAAATAATTCGTTACTGGAGATTAAATGTATCTAATTAAAATCGGCGGCGGTAAAGGAATTAATCTAAAAGGAGTAATTTCGGATCTTGCTACGTTGAATGAAAAAATAATTATTGTTCACGGTGCAAATGCCGCAAGAGATGAATTAGCCAATAAAATTGGTTTTCATAAGAAAGTTGTAACTTCACTCTCAGGTTACGATTCGGTTCTTAGCGATGAAACTACTATTGATCTTATGATGATGACGTATGCCGGATTAAAGAATAAACGTATTGTTGAACTCTGTCAACAGCACGGTATCAATGCAGTTGGTTTAACCGGACTCGATGGAAAAACTATTCAAGGAAAACGTAATAGTGGAATAAAGGTAAGAGAAGGGGGTAAAACACTTTTACTAAGAGACTTTTCCGGTAAACCGAAATCAATTAATAAAGATCTTCTTAATCTGCTGCTCGATAACAGTTATACCCCTGTATTAAGTGTTCCGCTCATAGACGAAAATAATTTTGCAATTAATTCAGAAAATGACGACATACTTGCATTACTTCAATCTGAATTTAAAGCAGACAAAGTAATTTCTCTTATAGAAGAACAAGGACTTCTATTGGATAAGAACGATCCTTCATCACTTGTTTCTAATCTATCGAAAGAAGAACTTGAAGCAATGGAACAGAAAGTTGATGGGAGAATGAAAAGAAAAATCCTTGCATTAAGAAAATTATTTGAATCGGGTGATACTACAGTAATTTTAGGCGATGGTAGAACCGAACACCCGATTATTGATGCACTAAATGGAAAGGGGACCATAATAAAATGAAAGATTACAAATCATTAATTGAACAATACGAAGTTGATGTTTACCCTCGACGTGATGTTGTACTTGTTAAAGGTAAAGATGCTCATGTGTGGGATGACAAAGGGAATGAATACATCGATATGGCTGCTGGAATTTCTGTTGCTAATATTGGCCATGCTAACAATTATGTAGTAGAAGCTATTTCCAGGCAATCTGAAACACTTATTACTTGTCCAAATACTTTTTATAATGATGCAAAAGCAATCTTTTTAGAAAAGTTATTTAGTGTTGTTCCTAAGAATCTTACACGTGCATTTTTAACTAACAGCGGAACCGAAGCAATTGAAGCGGCAATAAAATTTGCACGCTTGAATACAAAGAAAACTAAAATTATTGCTGCAATGAAAGGTTTCCATGGAAGAACATACGGCGCATTAAGTGCAACTTACAAGAAAGAATATCGTGATGGTTTTGAACCTCTTGTACCAGGATTCGATTTTGTTCCATATAATAATTTCGAAAAAATTGTTCAATTAGCAGATGATGATACTGCTGCAATTATTCTTGAACCAATTCAAGGTGAAGGTGGAATTAATATTGGTCAAATTGAATTTTTTCAGAAAGTAAGGCAACTCTGTAATGAAAAAAACATTCTTCTTATAATTGATGAAATTCAAACCGGTTTCTGCCGAACGGGCAAATTATTTGCAATTGAACATCTTGGTATTGAAGCTGATATGATTACGCTTGCTAAATCAATTGCTGGCGGTTTTCCGATGGGCGCACTTTTATGTTCCGATAAAATTACTGTCGAAAAAAGTAAGCACGGTTCCACATTTGGCGGTAATCCGTTGGCATGTGCCGCCGGAACTGCATCAATCGATTTTATGATTGAAACAAAATTATGGGAACAAGCTGAGGCAAAAGGTAAGTATTTCAAAGCTAAACTGGAAAACCTTTCACTTTCTAAAGTCCGCGAAATCAGAATAGTCGGATTAATGATTGGAATCGAATTAAAAGAAAAAGTTCAGCCGTATCTGGAAGAATTGTTGAAAAGAAAAATTGTTGTATTACCGGCTGGAACTACTGTACTTAGAATGCTTCCGCCTCTTGTAATAAGCTACGAGGACTTAGATAAAGTAGCAAAGGAATTAGAAGACCTATTAAAGTAATGTAAAATTAGGGCTAAATACTGCTAAATTAATTTCTTATTGCTAACAAGATTCTTTGACTTTATAACCCCTTTTGGATTATTTTTCAATCCAAAATTATTCCGTTATTGATATGATTCTTAATTACATACCTATTTTTTTAGTCCTATTAGTTGCAGCTGTAATTGCCGGGGCTATTGTATATTCTTCAAAGTTATTTGGTCCTTACAGACCTAATAAAATAAAGCAGCTTTCATATGAAAGCGGTAAAAATCCCGTTGGTACAACTCACGAGAGAATTTCAATTAAATATTACCTGGTTGCAATGCTCTTTATCATTTTTGATATCGAAGTAATTTATGTTTACCCGTGGGCAGTGCAATTCAAATCCCTCTATGCCGAATTTGGAATTTTTGCATTTATGCCGATGTTTATATTTTTAGTTGTACTTGAACTTGGATTCCTATACATCTTCGCGAAAGGAGGGCTAAAATGGGATTAGAAGCCAAATTACAACAGGATGGATTTGTAACCACCACAATAGATGCAATTATTGCATGGGCTCGTAAAAGTTCTGTATGGCCTATGCCGATGGGAATTTCATGCTGTGCAATAGAAATGATTGCTGCTGCAGATCCTAAATACGATCTTGCTCGTTTCGGATCCGAAGTTATGCGTTTTACTCCGCGTCAGTGCGATCTTATGATTGTTGCCGGAACAGTTACTTATAAAATGGCTCAGGTTGTTAGAAGAATTTACGACCAGATGCCTGAACCTAAATGGGTAATTGCTATGGGTGCATGTACATCCTCAGGCGGAATGTATCGTTCATATTCTGTTGTTCAAGGTATTGATCAATTTCTACCGGTTGACGTTTATACTGCCGGTTGTCCTCCACGCCCGGAAAACTTGATTAATGCTGTAATGACAATTCAAAAGAAAATATCCAAAACCAGGGCAAGGGATTTTCAGGATCAACCAATGATTAATCCTGTTACAACAAATAACTGATATGGAAATGAAAGAACTTATTGTAGAAAAATTAAAAAAGAATTTTGGTGAATTTATTCAGGAAATCTCTGATTTCAGAAACGATCTTTCAATTACCATTGCCAGCAGCAAAATAGTTGAAGTTGCAAAATTCTTAAAAGATGATTCCGAACTTGAATTTGTGATGTGCAAAGATGTTACCGCTATTGACTGGGCTACACGTAAAAACAGATTTACAGTTGTCTATCATATCTATTCATTTAAGAACAATTATTTTTTACGCTTAAAATCTAATATTGTTGAAAAGACGCCGGCTATTGATTCTGTTACATCCATATGGCCAAGTGCTAACTGGTATGAAAGAGAAACATTCGATATGTATGGAATTATTTTTAACAATCATCCCGATTTAAGAAGAATGTATATGCCGGAAGGATTTCAGTATCATGCATTAAGAAAAGAATTTCCGGTCTTAGGCATACCCGGATCATTACCATTACCCGAAAAAATCTAATTATGGAACAGAGATCAGCTATATATTCTGACGAAAAACTTCTCAAGAAACTTCTTGAAGATAAAGATATTACTATTGAAGATGCTCTTGAAAATGAGATGGTTATTAACATGGGTCCTCAGCACCCGGCTACTCATGGAGTATTGAGATTAGTTCTAAGATTGGATGGAGAGACAGTTCTTTCTGCAGTTCCTGAACTCGGTTATCTTCATCGCGGTTATGAAAAGATGGCTGAGGATATGAGTTATATAGAGTTTATTCCACATACAGACCGTCTTGATTACACAGCTACAATGTGTAATAACGTTGCCTATGTTCTTGCCGTTGAAAAGCTATTGGGCATTGAAGCTCCAAAGCGTGCTCAATATATCCGGATGATGATTGCAGAATTATCACGTCTTGCTGCTCACATGGTTGCAATCGGTACTTATGCAATGGACGTTGGTGCAGTTACAATGGTAATGTGGACTTTCAGAGAACGTGAAAAGATTCAGGAAATATTCGACCGTCTTGCCGGTGCAAGATTTACAACAAGTTATACAAGAATTGGCGGTGTTGCTTCGGATGCAGATTCCGTAACACTTAAAATGGTTCGCGATTTTCTGGATCAGTTCCATAACGCACTGGATGAAATGGATAAACTTTTACTAGGTAATAAAATTTTTATTGATCGATTAGATGGTATTGGCGTTCTTTCTAAAGATGATGCAATTGCTCTTGGTGTAACCGGTCCTAATCTTAGAGCTTCTGGAGTTGCTTATGATGTAAGAAGAGCAAAACCGTACTTGTTCTACAATGAAATGGATTTCAATATACCCACTTATACTAACGGGGATTGTTTAGCAAGATACTGGCTGCGAGGTGATGAGGTAAGAGAAAGTGTTAAAATCCTCTACCAGATATTGGATAAAATGCCTCAAGGTGAAGTTTTAGCAAACGAACCGAAACACACGCTTGCTCATAAATCTGAGATATATACTAAGATGGAAGAACTGATTCACGATTTTATGATTATTAATTATGGGATCAATCCACCAGTTGGTGATGTGTTCTTCTCTGCTGAAAATCCGAAAGGGGAATTAGGATTTTATATTGTAAGTAACGGTTCAGGTCATCCCTGGAAAATGAAAATTAGATCACCTTCATTCTGTAATCTTCAAGCCATTGCTCAACTCTGTAAAGGAGCAATGATTTCTGATGTAATTGCAATAATAGGAAGTTTAGACCCTGTAATGGGAGAGGCAGATAAATAATTTATAATCCCGATCTTGATCATAGTCTTGATCCTGATCTAAAATGAATATGAACTATGTCATTTAAATTTACCGAAGAAAATTTAGCACGAATTGAGAAAGCCCGTAAGAAATATCCTACTGCATTAGCTGCTGTAATGGATACAGTTTACATAGCTCAGGAACAGAATGGATATATAAGCACAGAGGTAATGGAAGAAATTGCTAATGTACTTGGAATAGATAAAGTAAATGTACTTAGTGTTGTAACATTCTATACAATGTATCATACCAAACCGATGGGTAAATATCATGTTCAGGTCTGCACTAATGTTTCATGTATGCTTCGGGGTTCTTATGAAATTTGGGATAGAGTAAGAGAAAAATTAGGTATTGATAATATGCAGGTAAGCGCAGATGGTAAATTTTCTCTTGAAGAAGTTGAATGTATGGGTGCATGCGGATATGCTCCAATGATTGCAATAAATGAATATTACTATGAAAATCTAACAAAAGAAAAAGTTGAAGAAATTCTGGAATCCTTAAAATAATGGAAAGAATTGTTCTACCCGGAATACAAAATCTAAACGAAATAGAAGTATATCTATCCAACGGCGGATTTGAAGCTGCAAAAAAAGCATTCAGCCAAACTCCCGATGATATTATTGATCAGGTTAAAAAATCTGGACTTAGAGGTAGAGGAGGAGCTGCATTTCTAACTGGATTGAAATGGAGCTTTATGCCTAAAACAACCAATCTACCCAAATACCTTTGTATCAATGGGGATGAAAGTGAACCGGGATCCTTTAAGGATAGACAGGTTTTTGAAGATAATCCTTTTCAGCTGATTGAAGGTGCTATAATCACATGTTATGCAATTGACGCTAAGGTTGCGTATTTATATATACGTGGTGAATATCATAAGTGGATAAAGCTGATGCAGAAAGCCATAGATACATCGTATGAGCGCGGATATCTTGGCGAAAAGATGAAATCTACGTTTGGAATTGACTTTAGTTGCGATTTATTTATTCATAAAGGTGCCGGTGCTTATATATGCGGGGAAGAATCTTCCCTTATGAATTCTATCGAAGGACATCGTGGTTATCCACGTGTTAAACCGCCTTTCCCGGCTCAAAAAGGTTTATGGGGATGCCCGACAACAATTAACAACGTTGAAACAATAACAAATGTCCCTCCGATAATTTCCAAAGGATGGGAATGGTTCTGCAAAATCGGTGCACCAAAACATCCCGGCACATTGTTATACGGAATAAGCGGACACGTTAATAAGCCGGGTGTCTATGAATATCCAACAGGTATGCTTTTAACAGAATTAATTTATGATGTAGCCGGCGGAGTTCCGGGAAATAAAAAAATAAAATGTGTTATACCGGGCGGTTCTTCTATGCCTCCATTAAGAGGTGATAAGTTGGAAGGCGTGCGAATGGATGCAGAGTCATTAAAAGAAGCCGGATCCGCTGTTGGTACTGCCGGAATTATGGTTATGGATGAAGATACTAACTTATTAAAAGTGTTAATTCGTATTGCACATTTTTATCATCACGAAAGCTGCGGTCAGTGTACACCATGCCGTGAGGGAACCGGATGGATGGAAAAAACGCTTCACAGAATTTTGGAAGGTCATGGCACATCAAAAGATCTTGATCTGCTTATTAGTGTTGCAAACAATATAGAAGGAAACACAATCTGTGCATTAGGCGATGCTGCTGCCTGGCCAGTTAAATTTATGATTGAAAGATTCAGAGATGAATTTGAAACCTATGTTAAGAAAGATGTTTCTATACCGGTCCCTAATAAAGTACACTCAATGAGGCAAACCGCCGTACCACTCGCAGATTTACATAAATAATGTATAAAAAAAAGCCCCTCTTAGGTGCTTCTAATTTTTATCTAGGAGTTCAATAATTCTATTTAAGAAGTACCATCTTATAAGATTTAATAAAATTACCAGATTTTAATTGATAGAAATAAATACCACTACTTAAATATTTCCCGTTAAATTCAATTTCATAAGATCCCGGATTCATCTCCTCGTTAAGTAATTGATCTACTTCTTTTCCGGTTACATCGAATATTTTCAATTCAACATGACGTGGTTTATTATCCTTTGAAGATGGGATACCAAATTTAATTTTGGTAGTAGGATTAAAAGGATTAGGGTAATTTTGGCTAAATAAAAAATCATCCGGTATTATGAGTGGATTTTCGCTAACCGAAACTGGTCCGGCACCTGTTCTAAATTGGATTCTTTTACCGGGGAAATATAAAGCTCCGCTCTTCAACAAAGATCCGCTACTTCCTGATGTTGGAAATATTGCAGTTCTTGCATAATAATCACTATTAGGAATAAGATTGGCACGAGGAGAATATGATACACTATAAACATCCATTGATTGAGAAACCGGGATTCCCTGATCCGGGCAAACCGACTCGATTGTAGGACCTACATAAACAGCCAGATTATAATGGTCCTCTCTTTTTTCTTTAATTGATTCTGTTTTTATAATTACATTCGTTGGAACATTTGTCTCCCCATCATGCGGGGATAAGATATCTGGCGGATTTGGATACCATGTATTACCTGTAGTAAAAGTAGCTATATTGCTCATACTATAAGTATTTAAAAAGTGTTCAATTACTCTCCAAAAATAATTTTTATTCTTTTCAAGGTAATTACTTGGTAAAGTCAATTCGGAAGTAATAGGTGGTAAGGATTGTGAAACAGGAACTCCGATGTTTGGAGTAACTGATTCGATAGTAGTTCCAACATATACGTCAATACTGGTTGTGTTAGTTGGATTACTCCAGTACAATATTACAGGATTTGTGGGTATATCTTTAGCATTATTTGCTGGTGTTAATAAAGTAGCTTTTTGATAATTAGTTTGCCCGGTTGTAAATGAATAATTGGAAGATCGGTTTGAGCCAACTGCGTTAGCATACTCTATTGCAACATAATAAGTTTGGTTAGCTTCAAGTGGCCAGGGATAAGTATAAGATTTTAATTCATTAATTGTTGATGTAACAGCAACCCCGGTTGTTGGAGAAATAGATTCTAGAGTTGGACCTAGATATACACTTGTTTGAGATATAACAGGCATTACACCGCTTGATGATTCTTGTTCAAATGTAATTAATGGAGGTGGATTTGGAATAATACCTGATGCACCGTTTGCAGGTGATTTTACTATTGGTTTGTTAGGTTTTCCATAAGTGCTGAAATAATATTCAACCGAATTATTGGATGTATTAATATCACTCTGAAAATCCAGATAGTAAATAATGTTGTAGATCTCAGAACCGGTCGAGATAAATTTGTTCGAAAATGTAATTTGTTTTCTTTCACCCTGACCAATTGCCGGACCATCAAGTGAACCAGAATAAATGATTTGTCCGGATTGGTTTTTTATAATGAATCCAAGATACCATGAATTGGCTGGTAAAGCTGGACCAACTGCATTATAAATTTCTACTGTTAAGGGTATTTGAACACCAACCGGGTATTTTGAATCTTTAGCAGGACTAACTCCCTTTGTTACTTGTAAGTCGTTAGCAAGTAAAAAGATGGGGAAAGAGTAGAGTAACACAAATAAAAAAAGGTTGGATCTCTTCATAACTGCGCCCTCACTTATAAAGAAGACTAAATTTCGAAGAAAGGTAATCTATTTATAAATAAATGATATTTACGAGGGTAAAATTCTATTGAAAACTAACATACTACTAAATTATTGTCAATATTATTTTTACTTAATAGTGCTTAAAATCAACTTAATATTTTGAAGAGATATACTTTATGCATTCAATTGCTCCTTTATGATTTGGATTTAATCTTAGACATTCATAGAAATCTTTGCCAGCCAGTTCATACTTTTTAAGAGAAAGAAAACAATATCCACGGTTAAATAAAGGATCAGGATAATTTGGATCAATCTTAATTGCATCGGTCAAAAGCTCAATAGCTTCATTAAAATAATTTCGTTTCATCAAAACAGTTGCAAGATTATTTAGTGCTTTTGCATTCTGAGGTTCTATTTCAAGTGCTCTAATAAAATTCAAATGTGCATTTTGCATATCTCCCATTAAATAGTAAATATTTCCACGGTTATTGAAATAACGGGAATTGTATGGATTAATTTTGATAGCTCTGTTTGAATAATAAAGTGAGGAGTCGAGCTGATTTGTAATTTGAAATGCAATTGATAAATTGTTGAGAGCATTATGGTAATCGGGTGATAATTTAATCGCTCGCTTATAATAAAATATTGCACTGTCAATAAATCCCATTCCTTGAAACGTGTATCCCTTGTTGTTCATATACATCGGATTTTTATAATTTATTGTAATAGCTTTATCAAAGTCGACAAGAGATGTCTTAAACATATTGCGTTCCCGGAACACAATACCTCTGTGGTTATAAGCATCCGCATAATTCGAATCAAGCTCAATAGCTTTTGAAAACTGCGCTATTGCTTTATCATATTCCTTCTGTGAGTAATAATAAGTACCCAGATTATTGTGAGGAACTGGATTAAGGGGAGCTGCATCTATGTTTTGCTGCCAGAGTGTAACACCATCTTGCCAGTATCGGTTTTGATTGAATGTTAAGATTGAAAAAAGAATGACTACTAAACCAAGGCTATACTGAATCAATTTCGGCTTTTCTTTAAAAAGAAGATATAAACCTGATGTTAAAGCAAGTCCGAATCCGATTACAACTGCATATAGCCGGTATTCATTGATAACAAATTTGAGAGGGATAATGCTCGATTCAATTGCAAGAAGAATAAAAAACCAGAAAATAGAAAAGCTTAAATGAGGATATTTTTTTATAGAATATATTCCACTTATCAACAGGATAATTAGTAAAACCAAGCTTAACAATACAGATAATTCAAAGAGAGAATTCGAAATGGGGAAGTAATAGAATAAATGATGATTATAAGGAAGAAATAAGAGCCGTAAGTAGGTAACCAGAACTCTAAGTTCCGTTAAAAAATAATTATAGATAGGAGGTGCATCAACTTGAGTTGGAATTCCATAAATGAAAATCATCCAGAATATTCCCGCAAAAACGATTGCAATGTAAAGGTAGATTATTCTGCTAACTTTATTACTTTCATTGCGTAGTAAAAGAAATTCAATAAGGATGATGGCTAAAGGTAAGGAATAGATAATTTCCTTACTGAATATTCCTAATATGAATGAAATTATTGATAGAAAGAAAAGTCCGATTTTACTTTTTTTGTTTGAAGGATGAATAAACCTTCCCTTCAAATAAAAGCAAAGCGAGAGAAGATAAAATAAGATAGCTAACGAGACCATCCTCTGGGTTATGTAGGTTACTGCCTGAACCTGAACGGGATGAACAGCAAAAATAAGAGATGTGAAAAGTGCAATAGTTTTTTGCTTATTTTTTAATGGGTTATGGAACATAACAGGTGATTGGAATAAGAGGTTTACAAACCAATAGACTAAAAATGTATTTATAAGATGAATTAAAAAGTTTGTAAGGTGATAATAAACTACATTATAGCCACCCATAAGAAAGTTAATTGTAAAAGTTAAATACGGTATTTGACGGTTATACAAGGGAAGGAGCCACCTCTCAATATCTAAAAATTTACCAATGTAACCGATAGAAGGATTGTTCAGAATTGTATGGTTATCATCCAGCTGAAATCCTGTTGTGAATGAATTGCTGTAAGCCAATACCAGAATTGCAGGAATTGCAATGAAAGGGAGAAATGATTTTATTTTTTCTTTTAACTCTCTTTTCATTTCAAATTTTCAGTAATTTTTTTACCGAATTTAAACTTTGAAATTACACCGGGATCGTAAAGTGAGAATAAAGATAGAGTAATGATGACAAGAATCATACCTTGGGCAGGGCTTAGATTATAAAAATAACCCGATACAAAGTGAGAACGCCAATGACCAAGCCATCCGGGAATTCTTTCTAAGTAGATCTTAAATTCTCCGTCGATAGTTGTTACAGCCTTTTCTACAGGGTATGGGGGAGTTTTTTCAATAATACCTAAGTAGAATAAGATAAATATTATAATCGCAGTTAATGAAGTTAACAAAAACCTTTTGGTAACCCAGAATTTTTTTTTATTATTATTCAAAGATTGTAATGGGTAAAATCCGTAGTATAAAAGTAGTCCGCCTACAGTCCCTAATGTGTTAATCAGAAAATCATTAAAGTCGAGATACTTATGACCCGGTGCAGTAATATAGAATTGAAAGACTTCATCCAGAATTCCAATTAAAGTACCGGCGAATAATATTTTATGGTAGAGAAACTTCTTTCTGCCCGGATCAAAAGTCCAGCCGATTAAAAAGACCAGTCCGATGTACTGAATAAAATGGATATACTCAACCGTATGAAGGCTGAATACACGGTAAAAGTAGTAAACGAAAATCAGGTAGCAATACAAAAAGAGAAATGTATAAATTCGGTTTACACCTTTTCTTGCTCGATAATAAATATAAAGAGCGAGTATTAATATTATTACAATGCTAGCTTCAACAGAATAATTTCTTGGTACAACATTTCCAGTAATCCATTTCATATTTCCAACAACAAGAGCCGTTACTTCAACGTGAAGAAAAAAGGAGAGGATAATATAAATGATGGTTAAAAATAAGAATAATGGTGTTATGAACTTATTTCTTGAACGAGCCATACTTAAGTTCACTGCTCTTTTGGATTCTGACTTCAATTTAATAAAAGAAATTATTAGTAGTAAGAAATATTTATAATGCGTCGGAACGTTGTGATAAGAGCCTGGAATGGCAAATGTAATGTCATCCTGACGAAAGTCAGTATCTACATTGCACAGGATTATTATTGGTGCAGATTCCGGCATTTAACGGAATGACAAAGAATCTGTCATTCTTAGGAGTCCCGATAGAATCGGGACGACGAAAAATCTATTTGAATAAAGTGAGATTGAGATTCTTTATCCCGCCTTGCGGGATTCAGAATGACAGGGTGTAGATGGCGGCATGAGCTGGAATAATAATTCTCTTATCAATTTTTAAGCAACTCGGTATTGGTTTCAGTAAAAGAGTTTAAAGTAAAAAAGGCTTCATTTAGAAGCCTTTGGCGGAGAGAGAGAGATTCGAACTCTCGGTAGCAGTTTCCCACTACGACGGTTTAGCAAACCGTTGGTTTCAGCCACTCACCCACCTCTCCGTGCGCTGAAATTCAAAATTTTGCAGCGCCAATATAATCATAGCATAATTAAAATAAAAATTTATAACTCAACTTAACATTTCTACCGGGCATAAGTGCAAAACTCTTAATAGTCGAAAGGTGATCTCTGTATTCTTGATTGAATAGGTTCTCTGCCCTAAGATTTACAATGTGATAGCTCTTTCCACTTAAAATTTTAGTCCCTACATACAAATCAACAAGTCCATAACCTTTTGTGGGGTCCTCAAAAGGTGCAACATTATTCTGATCGGCTACTAACTTCCAATTTAATCCAAACCAGTAATTGTCATCAGCGTATCTTGGTTCAATCGAAAATCTGAATGGGGGAATTTGGGGAAGAGAAGTTGAATTTGAAATTTGATTTCCCTTTACATAATCCATAATTGCTGTAATTGATATTTGTCGTGTTATTTCGTACTGTGCTTTTAATTCGAACCCAAAAAGCTCTGCTTCTGATTGGCGATATCTATAAACTGGAACACCCTCTCCGAAATTATTAAACGGTGCACTGCTTTCAGGATTGTAATATAGATCTGTTGGTGCTCTAAATATAAAGTCTTTCATCCTGTTATAATACCCGCTTAACTCAACAAGGTGATGATATTTTCTTAATCGGAATCCGAAATCAAATCCGATATTTTTTTCGTTCACTAAATTTCTGTCCCCGATATCAAATGTTCCCGTTGCACCATGGATGGAATATGAGGATAATTCTTCAATTGTTGGAGAACGAAATGCATTTGCGAAATTACTGAATAAAGAGATCTCATCAGTTAAATTGTATACTATTCCGAATGAAGCACTTAAAGAAGTATAATCCTTTTCTTCCGATGAAAATATTTCACCGGATAGTTCTGATTCAGGAATCTTAATCACATTTTTTTCAATCCTTGCACCGAATTGTAAATTAAATCTGCCAAGTTTATACTGCTCAACAAAGTAGCCGGCTATTCCGAAATAATCTGCATTAGGAGTAAATGCTTCTTCTCCCTGAATAGTATAATTCTGGGTAAGTAAATAAATTCCGAAAACACCTTTAATATTTTCAAATAACGGTGAATGTGTAAATGATAAATCTGCAGAAAAAGTTTTGAGTCCGAACTCTGTTTCAATTTCTCCTGATTTTTTCAAAATCTCTTTATGATCATAATCCTGGTACCCGGTTTTCAAACTGAAAGAATTGATAAAAGAATTGATACGAGAACTTTCCACAAGGAACCGGATTTCTTTTTTATTCATTTCAATATCAATAGGATCGGGAGATTCATAATTCTCTGGATTGAAAAACTCTTCTTCCGTTTTAATAGGGATACCATATTTTGTGTTGAATGAAGAATAGCTCAGTCCGCCAAGACCGAACGACGGGATAAATGAGAAACCAAACTGATAACCGGTAGAAAATTGATCAGAATTTTCAACATCGAAACCGTTTCCACCAATATAATTTGCAGTTTTCCTTCTAAAATAATTTGCATGGAAAGCGAAATCGTTGACACCGTAATGTAAATCACCGCTTCCGGAAAATTCTTTATTAAAGGTTGACATAGAGACATTTAAATCTCCATCGAGATGATCCGGGATGTAACGCGGTATTGCTTCTGTTATAATATTTATAACGCCGCCAAGAGCATTACTACCGTATAATAAACTTGCCGGTCCGCGCAAAACCTCCAAGCGTTCTGATGTTGAACCATCATTCGAAATTCCGTGATCGTCCGATGTATTGGATAAATCCCCCATACGTAAACCGTTTTCAAGAATCAAAATACGGTTGTTGCTAAATCCTCTTATTACTGGTCGGGATGTGGCAATTCCGTTTGAACGGACAGAAATGCCGGGTTGATAATTTAGAGTATTAGAAATATTGGAGCTACTCCTAATTAGTAAATCCAGATTTGAAATTGATAAAGTACTTTGCGCAATATCTTTAGTATCCGTGCCGAAGGGATTTCCGGTTACAACAACATCATTTAGATTTACTGTGCCTTCTTCCAATTCAACCTTGATGTTATCATCACCGGGTAAAGTGATTTTCTTAACGATTGTCTTGTGACCTATGTAAGAGAACCTAATTGTGTAAGTACCATTTTTAATATTATTGAATTCGAATGTACCATCGAGTGATGATGCTGTTCCTATTTTTAATTCATCAATTAAAATGTTCACACCCAGAAGCGGAGTCCCATCTTTTTTATCCAGAACCTTGCCCGAAATTTTATTCTGTGCACAAACTGATGTAGATAATATTAACGTGGTTAAAAAAATAAATCGATATAATTTCATAATTCTGTTTCCTCAAAATATTATTAATAGAAAAGAGTGAAAGAATTATGCAAAAGGAGGACCTCGTAATCCGAATGATTTAATAAGAGAGTATTTATAATTATCAGTTAAGCTGAATTTTAAATCAATAGATGAGAAATCAAACCGTAATTGATCTGACTTTTCAGATAGTGGAGCAGAATTGTAATTACGTACGTAATCATTTATTCTGCAAATACCGGATTCATCTGCAAATGGATCCTGATGGTTTAGTTTATCATTATTATCAAAATAAATTTCGGTAAATAATTTAAGGTAATGCCATGTATGGTTATGAATTACAGGAGAAAAAATTATAGTTACCTGAATAAAAATAGTAAGTAATGAGATTAATCTTATTTTCTTTCTAATCAGGTTCATTGTGGCCAGTTTTATTACAATTAATTTTTATTGATTATTGGTAATTCAAATTCTATTTTCCAACACAAATCTAAAGACAAATTATCTTACATAAAAGTTCAATAAAACGGAGCTTAGTATGAAAGAAAATATATTAAATGGGGAGGTTTATTATCCTTCTCAGGATGTAATAAATAATGCAAATATTAAAAACTGGGAAGAACTTGATAAAAAAGCTAAACAAGATTATCCCGCATTCTGGTCTTCAATAGCCGAGGAACTACAGTGGTTCAAAAAATGGGAAAAAGTAATTGATGACTCCCAAAAACCGTTTTATAAATGGTTTACAGGTGCTAAGACTAATATAGTATATAACTGTCTGGACACACATGTAAAAACTTTCCGAAGAAATAAATTAGCGTTGATCTGGGAAGGCGAGAATGGTGAAAGTAAAACATTTTCTTATTTCGCATTACACAGAGAAACGTGCAAGTTTGCTAACATATTAAAAAGTCTTGGTGTAAATCGCGGAGATAGAGTAACAATCTATATGGGAAGAACACCGGAAATAATTATGGCAATGCTTGCATGTGCACGGATTGGAGCAATTCATTCAGTCGTATATGGCGGATTTTCTGTTGAGTCTCTGGCAGAAAGAATTGAAGACAGTAATTCTAAAGTATTAATTGTATCCGATGGTGCTTATCAGCGCGGGAAAGTAATCCCTTTAAAACAAATTGCAGACGAAGCTTTACAAAGATGCGGTACGGTTGAACATGTTCTTGTAGTTAAAAGAACAGGTCAACAGGTTAACATGGAACAGGGAAGAGATATGTGGCTTCATGAACTTATGAATCTTCCAATAGCAACAATGAACTGCGCTTTAGAAGTTATGGATGCTGAAGATCCTTTGTTTATACTATATACTTCGGGAACAACCGGAAAACCAAAAGCAATTCTCCATACACACGGCGGATATATGGTTGGAACCTACGCCTCACTTAAGTATGTATTCGATATACATGAAGAAGACCGTTACTGGTGTGCGGCAGATCCCGGATGGATTACAGGGCACAGTTACATTGTATATGGACCATTACTGAATGGCACTACTTCATTTTTATATGAAGGAGCCCCAAATTTCCCTTATCCCAACAGATGGTGGTCAATGATAGAACGTTATGGAATTAATATTCTTTATACAGCACCAACGGCAATTAGAGGATTAATGCGTTTTGGTGAATCGTGGGTTAACCGGCACGATTTATCATCATTACGATTACTTGGTTCAGTTGGTGAACCGATTAATCCCGAAGCGTGGAAATGGTATTACCGTGTTGTAGGAAAAGAGAAATGCCCGATTATGGATACATGGTGGCAAACAGAAACAGGAATGTTTATGATTACCCCGATGCCTTGCGTTCCATTAAAACCTGGTTCCGGCACGCGTCCTTTCCCAGGAATTGAAATGGATATTTTTGATGAAGATGGTAAACCGGTTAAACCAAATGATGAAGGATTTTTAATAATTAAAACACCATGGCCAGCTATGATTCGCACTGTTTATAATGACCCTGAAAGATATATTAATCAATATTGGAGCAAATACCCGGGTGTTTATTTAACAGGTGATAGTGCAAGAAAAGACGAAGATGGTTATTTCTGGATAATCGGAAGAGTTGATGATGTAATAAAAGTATCTGGTTACCGTCTTGGAACAGCAGAAATTGAAAGTGCACTTGTAAGTCATCATACTGTAGCAGAAGCTGCTGCAATTGGAATTCCTCACGAAGTTAAAGGGAATGCTATTTATGCTTATGTTATACTTAAAAGCGGTATCGAAAAATCACAAAATCTAATCGAAGAGTTAAGACAACATGTTAGTCACGAAGTTGGACCGATTGCAAAACCTGAGCATATCGAGATTGTTGATTCATTACCAAAAACACGAAGTGGTAAAATTATGAGAAGAGTTCTTAAAGCAAGAGCACTCGGTCAGGATCCCGGTAATATTTCAACGATGGAGGAATAAACACTTTATTTTGGTGTGGAATTTCTGTTATAATAGTTTATTTTCTGAACTGTAAATATTTTCTTCTTGTTCGGGATACTTTTAAATGTATTTTAAAATGCGGTTGTTTCTAATTCTTCTGCTCTTTATTGGTAACACAATTTCAAACGGACAGGAATTCGGTACATTACGGGGATTGGTTACAGATTCAACTACAAGTGAAGCACTGGCCTATGGAAATGTTTTTGTAAAAGAATTAAGAATTGGCGCATCAACCGACTCGCGTGGGTACTTTATAATTCCTTCCATTCCAGCCAATAAAAATTTTGTTCTAATTGTCTCGTATGTAGGGTATCGAACAAAAGAAATCCCAATCAGACTTAGCCCTAGTAAAGTAACCCAATACAATATCGAATTAGTTCCTACAAGTGTTCAACTACAAACAATAGAAAAAATTGGAGAGAAAGTAATAGAGAAAAACGAAACGGATATAAGTCTGCAGAGATTAGTAGTTCGAGACCTTGAAGCATTGCCCAAGGGAGTAGAAACAGATTTATTCCGTTCTCTTCAATATCTGCCGGGGGTTCAATCAACAGGTGATGTTTCCGCACATTTTTATGTGAGAGGCGGTGCAAGTAATCAGAATCTTGTTCTGGTTGATGGGATTACACTTTACAATCCGTTCCATGCTCTTGGTTTATTCAGTGTTGTTGATCCGGATATGATTAATAACGCAGAATTTTATAAAGGTGGTTTCTCTGCTGATCTGGGAGGAAGGTTATCATCAGTTCTGAATATTAATACGAAAGACGGAAATAAAAACAGATTGAGTGCGAAGGGAACATTAAGTTTTCTAACCGGTAAAGCGCTTGTAGAAGGTCCAATTCCAAATGGTTCTTTTATAATGACCGGAAGAAAAAGTTATTCTAATCAAATAATAAAAAAATTTCTTAATGAGCAAAATACACCAATCGATTTTTATGATTTCTCTTTTAAGGCAAATTATTCCAATCCGAATTTTATTGAATGGGCGAAATTTTTAGTTAATGGATTTTTTAGCGGCGATAATATTACAAATAAAGATCCACGTGTTGAAGATTTTAATTGGTCTAATAATCTTCTTGGATTCAAATGGTTCCAGGTTGGGGATAGCCCTCTCTTTTATGAATTAGGATTTTCATTCAGCAATTTTAATGGTGAGGTAATACCAAAATCGAGCAATGTAAGAAACCGAAATAATAAAGTTGAAGATCTCGGAGTTCAGATGGATTTTACTTATATGTTTGATAATCGGGATGAGATCGGTGTCGGATTTCATATAAAAGAATTAAGAACAGAACTATTTTTGGAAAATTCTCTTGGTTTACCGATTAACCTGGGCAAGTCCGGCACCAATATAACTTTCTATACTAAATACAAGTTCTTACAATGGGAACAATTAGGTATTGATGCTGGAATAAGGTATAATCTTTCCAACCTAAACAGAAATCCAAATGCATTTAATATGGAACCACGTTTAAATCTTACTTTCCGTATTAACTCAATTATTTCAATAAAAGGGGCATGGGGAATTTATAAACAGGAACTGACAACAATTACAAACGAAAATGAAGTTATAAATATTTTTGAACCATGGTTAATTATTCCCGATTATCTTCTCCCTTCGAAATCAACTCATTACATCGGTGGAATTAAATTTGATTTTTCAGAAAACTTTGTAGTTGATCTTGAAACCTATTATAAGAAAACAAATGATGTCCCTATAATAAACCAGGATAAAACATTTTCCAATCAACCGGATTTTGTTTCTACGAGTAATGAATCCTATGGGGCGGAATTTTTTTCCAGAATTTCTGTTGGTTCCTTCAGATTTACAACATCATATTCATTTGCTCATTCATACCGTGAATTAAATAACAAACGTTATTATCCTAAATACGATATAAGACACAGTTTAAATCTTGTTCTTGAAATTGATTTTGGTAATGATTGGTCTTTTAATACTGCATGGATTTATAATTCAGGATTACCATTTACTCAGATAGTCGGTTATTACGATAAATATTACTTCGAAAACTTCTTAGGCAACTGGTATGAAAATGATTCGAGACGACCTTACTCAGTCCTCGGAGTTCAGAACCTTGGAAGACTGCCGCAATACCACCGGCTAGATTTTAATCTTACAAAAAAGCTTAATATAAACGATTACAACTTCACAGTAGATTTCAGCATAATAAATGTTTACAACAGAAAAAATATTTTCTATTTCAAAAGAGACAGCGGGGAAAGGGTAAACATGCTGCCAATTTTACCAACATTGACAGTAAAATTTGAAATATGAAAAAAATTATAATTACCATATTTATTGTTTTTGCTATTTCCTGTTCGGAGAATTTCGACCCTTACGGAGAATTGAGCGACGGATATGTTTTGAATTGTATTATCAGGGGTGATACTACTTTTCAAACTGCAACGTTATCCAGAACTTATCTTGTTACGAATAATGATCCTTATTCGAGCACGATAGATCCGGCATTAAGAAATGCTGTGATTAGAATTTGGAACGGTGACTCGCTTGTTACTATGAAAGATACTGTAGTAACAAGACCATCAACATCTATTTACAAGTATCCTTACTATTTATATTATACAAATAAATTTGTCCTTAACCCGGGTAAAGATCTTAAGATTGAGGCACGTCTTGAAAATGGACAAAAATTAAAATCGTCTACAACTCCACCACCTCCGGTTCAATTTTCTCAGATTGATAAAAATATTCCGTATAAGAATAATGAATCGATCTATTTTGCTTGGAATGCCGGATTGATAAATCAAACATATGTAACGCGTCTTTCAATCTATTATACAAAAAAAGTAAATGGTGTTGATAAATTTATGACCAAGGAAATTCCATTAAGGTATGAAAAATATGAAAATAACCTTGTGGCGATTTATCCTACCGTTACAAACAATAATTTCCTTTCAGTTGGAATGGATGCGGTAACGGAAACGATGAAATTAATTTCCGAGGGTGACACCGATAAAAGCAATTATACGATTATGGCTGCATATTTAGAAGTTATTGCGCTCGATAAAAATCTTAGTGCTTATTTTAATTCGACGGCAAGAAGTCTCGATAATTTTTCAGTTAAACTGGATGAAACAGATTTTACAAATATTGAGAATGGATTTGGTGTGTTCGGAATTTATCTGCGTAATACTTATCTGGTACCATTTACACCAAATTATATTAGGTCGTTCGGTTATAAACCAGGGTTAGGTTTTGCCGACTATCCATTTGATTGACAGGTAATAATGATGATAAACAGATTACAAATATTACTTATTGTGATTTCGATTTCAGTTTTAGTATCATGCGATAAGGAGGTTTATACAGGGGTTACTGAAATACCACCGATTGAATCGGAAAAACTTTTCATCTCCAGTAATCCACCGGGATTCAGGATATATGTTGATGATAAATATATGGGAGTTGTAACACCTGATACTATTAAATGGCTCAAGAGTGGAGCACACAAAATTACTCTTAAAAATGATCTCTATTTGCACGATACGATTTTTAATGTCAATCTTTCTGAAAAGGTATTAAACAAAGTTGATATAAATGTATTAACCAATCCGAACTTTTACGGAAAAATATATTGTATGTCCCTTCCATCCGGTGCTACAATTTTCTTAAATAATGTGAATACCGGATTTACAACATCCAAACAGATTAATGGTTTGATTCCGGGTTATTATACTATAAAATTTAGAAAAAATTTGTGCAGAGATGATAGTGTAGAATTCTTAATTAAAGGTGGACAGTATCTGGAGATATACAGGCAATTAGAGGATACTACCAGAAGTGTGAATTACAGAACGACTAATTCTAATATTATATCAAATTCTTTAACAAAGATAATTCTAGACAAAAATAATCATAAATGGATCGGTACATTCAACAGAGGTCTAATAAAATTCGATGGTAAAAACTTTACAATATACAATAATGGATTTTTAGGTGATGCACGAATTACCGACTTATTAATTGATAGGAGAGATCGGCTCTGGATTGCGTATTCAACCGGACTTGTGTTATTAGACGGTAATAACTGGTTAACACTTACAAGTAATTTACCCTCCAATGTAGTAAATTCTTTGGAACAGGATAATAATGGTAATATATGGATTGGTACATACAACGGACTGGTTAAGTATGACGGAATAAATTACCAGGTTTTCAACAAATCAAATTCTCCTCTTACAGATAATAATATTCAAGCTCTTACTCTTTTGAAGAATGGAAGTATTGCAATTGGTACATCGAGAGGTGGAATTTTTATTAAAAATAATAATAACTGGATACATCATAATATTGCTGAGGATTTAGCAGAAGATAAAATTGCCAATAATGTGATCGATATTATTGAATACAATAATGTATTGTGGGCATATATACTTGGTGATACTTTTGAAGGTACACGGAGTTCATATATAAAATTTGTTAACGGTGCGTGGGAAAAATATTCTCTTCCGTTACAATTTGCAGTTGAACCTGTTTCATTCTATATCGATTTATCAAATAACTTATGGATAGCCGGTAAGACCGGGTTGGTAAAATTAAATTCTGCCAATCAAGCTAAATTATTTAACACACAGGATTATAGTTTTTATGGAAATTATCATTGCACATCTGTAGTAGTTGATAATTCCGGAGATGTTTACACAACCACTTTAAGCGGGGGACTGATAAAAATAAAGAAGGGTAATTATTAACATTTCTGCAATTAGCGCTACCAATAAACCTAAAAAAAAATCTAATTTTATAATTGCAATAATTTAGCAGATTATTTAAGTTAGGCATACCAAACGGTCGGTATATGAGCCAAACTAAAGAATTTATATTAAAAACTGCATTTAGTCTCTTTCTCCAAAAAAATTATAAAGCGGTTACACTAAAAGAAATTGTTGATAAAACCGGACTTTCTAAAGGAGCATTTTATCATTACTACACAAGTAAAGAAAAACTTTTTTTTGAAGTTGTTGACGCTTTCTTCTTTAATGCCATGCTTGTTGATTACAATCAGTTCAGAAAAACAAGTCTCAAAGATTTCTATATAGATTACGCAGACCACATACAAAAAAGTTTCAAGGAATTAAAAGAACATTTCGTAATCGGTAATCCTGAAGCGAATATTAATTTCATTCATATTCTTTTTGATGCTATTGATATTTTCCCCGGATTCAGAGACAAACTATTAAAAGTAATGAATGATGAGCTTAATGAATGGACCAAGATGATAAGCATAGCAAGAAAAAACAACGAGTTTACTTCTCCAATGACAGATGAGCAAATTGCAAGAATGTTTGTTTATTCAAACGACGGAATTAGTTTAAGACTTTTACTGGAAGGAAGATTAGAATCGATGCATTCAGAAATGATGACTCTCTGGAATAATTTTTATGAGGAGATTAAGAATTAAGAATGATTTTTAATATTAAAAAATTGTTAATGTAGAAACTTTTAATAAGAGGGAAGCGTCTATTGAAACGTATTTATAAAGAAATAATATATCAATTAGGAGCAATAGTAGAGGTATAAAATATGAATTATGGAAAATATCTTAAGGTAATTCCGGTCTGTGTTATTTTGTTATCGAATGTAATATGTGCCCAGAGTAATAAGAATATAATTTATTTATCATGGAAAAATGTTGTTGATATTTCATTGAAGGATAATCTATCACTTCAGTCTAAAAGATTCGATTATGAACTTCAGGATCTGGAAACATGGAAATCTTTATCCTACTTTTTACCATCAATTAATTACCAGGGAATTGTCCAAAAAAATGTTGAGCTACCTGTATTTGTTTTTATGGGACAAAGATTTGTTGTAGGAACGCCATATAACTTCCAGCATTCACTCAGTTTAACTTTCCCAATTTTCACGGGTGGAAGCAGATGGTTCAATTACCAGATTCAGAAGAATATTAAAAAATCTTTAAGCGAAGAACTACTAGGTAAAGAAGAAGAAACAGTTCTTAACGCTGTTCAATCATATTATGCTATAATACTTTCAAGTGAAATGACAAAGACTGCAGAAGAAGCAGTAAATGTTGCAAAGCAGAATCTTGAACAAGTGGAAAAATTTTATAAAGCGGGAACTGCAACCGAGCTCGATTTGCAGAGAGCAAAAGCACAATATTCTTCAACATTGCCAATGCTGGAATCGGCATATTCTAATAGAAAGCTTGCTTCGCAAAGACTAAAGAGCTTACTTACTATTCCGCTTACCGATTCACTTGTAGTACTTGATGAACTTGATAAGGAGGATTTCCTTAAAGAATTTAACGGTTATTCACTCGAAAAATTAAAACAACTTTCGAAGGAAAACCGCAGTGATTTGAAAGCACTTAATCTACAACATGAAGCAGTTAAGGATGGAGAAAAAATTGCACTCGGTCAATTTACTCCTACAGTTGCAGTAGCAGCAAGCGTTGATCATGCGGCGCCGATGAATAGTTCTAAAGTAACATGGTCGGATTACATTCGATCTAAATCGATAACGCTATCCATACAATGGCCGCTCTTTGAAGGTGGTAGACGTGTTCTCGATTATCAGATGGCTAAGATTAAAACTGATCAATTAGGATTAATGATTAAACAGCTCGAATATGGAGCCGACCTGGAAATTGAACAGAGTTACTATTCGTATAATGAAGCTTCGAAAAATTTACAAAGCTTGAAAGATGCACTAGACCAATTCAAGGAGAGTTTAAGAATATCTAACTTGCTTTATACACAGGGCATGAGCAATCAACTTGATGTACTCAATGCTCAATTATTATACACGAAAAGTAAGACCGACTATTTGCAGGGTATTTACAATTATAATGTAAATCAACTCGCATTACTAAAATCGGTTGGATTATTAGATCAAATATGGAAATAATATCAGAGGCAAAAATGAACAAAAGAATATTAGTTACAATTGTACTGGCGCTTATTTTTATGGTTGCATGTTCACAGAACGAAAGCGAGAATTCGGAAAAAGCTGTACCTGTAAAAATTTATAAAGTGAAATCGGAATCAATTTCGCAATACATAAGAACTACCGGTATGGTAAAAGCAGAAGATGATGTAATTCTCTTGAGTAAAATTCCGGAAAGGGTAGAAAAAATTTATGTAAGACCTGGTACGAATGTTAAAAAGGATCAAGTTCTTGCAGAGCAAAAAAATGATATTTACAAACAGGGGATGGAAATTGCAAACTCGGCGTTAAGAACTGCAGAAGTTCATTTGAGAATGACCCTTCAGGATTTTGAAAGAATGAATAAGCTCTATTCGGAAAAAGCGATAAGCCAGCAGCAGTTCGACCAGATAAAATCGGCAAAAGAAACTGCAGAACAGACATTCAATCAGGCAAAGTCAGCTTACGAGCAAGCAAAGGAGCAATACGATAACAGCTTTATTAAAGCGCCATTCGATGGTATAGTAGCCGCTGTATATGTAGAAGAAAATCAAACAATAAACATGGGGCAGCCGGTCTTTCAGATTTTATCTCCTTCAAAGATGAAATCAAAAGTTAATTTAACCGGAACAGATGTTCAGAATGTGAAAGTCGGCCAAAAAGTTTCTATCAACTTTCCTACAATTACCGGCGAAACATTTAACGGCAGAGTTGAAAAAATAAATAGCTCTATTGATCAGCTCTCCAAATCCCTTGAAGTAGAAATTGTTCTATTATCATCAGATAGCAGAATTAAATCGGGATTATTCGGTGAATTTCTAATTGAGACTAAAAAAGTAAACGAGTGTATTGTAGTACCAGAAAATGCACTTATGCCACAGACTGAAATAAAGATTGATAAGGAAACCGGGTTGCAGAATATATTTAAGAAATTTTATCTCTTTGTTATTGAAAATGGTAAAGCAAAATTAAAAGAAGTTAAAACAGGTATTGCAAACAACGGTCAGATTGAAATTACATCGGGAATAAATCTGGGCGATTCAATTATTGTAGTTGGTCAGAATATTGTTAAGCAGGATCAAAAAGTAAATGTAATTGAATAAGGAAATTTCAGAAAATGTTACTAACAAAATTTTCATTAAGACGACAGATAACACTCGTAATGATATACGGTGTGATAATCTTTTTCAGTTTTTTTTCGTTTTCACAATTAAAGATCGATTTCTTCCCGGATATTACATTCCCGTTTGCAGGTGTAATTACTTCATACTCCGGTGTTGGTTCTGAAGATATAGAAAATCTAATAACAAGACCGATTGAAGAAGCTGTATCATCGGTAAAGAATATTGAAAAAGTTACTTCACAATCATTCAAAGGTTCTTCAACAGTTTTCCTTGAATTCAAGTATGGAACAAACATGGATAAAGCGGAAAACGATATAAGGAAGAATCTGGATTACATAAAAGATTATTTACCAAAAGATGCAACTAGACCGCTGGTATTTGTTTTCGATCCATCAATGATGCCAATTAGCTATTTAACAATCAGTTCTCCATATCTTGGTCCGGCGGAATTGAGAAAGTTAGCAGAAGAAAAAATTGAACCTTTATTCGAAAGAGTTGATGGAGTTGCTTCTGTTCAAACAATGGGTGGTCAGCAGAGACAGATTAATGTTAATATTAATCCGGTTCTTCTTGCATCATACGACTTAACGCCGAACGATGTTTTACAATCAGTGCAGTTTGGAAGCGGATTACAACCGGCCGGAACAATTGAAACGATAAATAAAAATTATAGTCTTCGTGTTTTGAGTGAATACAGTTCACTCGATCAGATAAGAAATACAATCCTTACTTATAAAAATGGTATTCCGGTTTATGTTAAAGAAGTTGCAGAAGTAATTGATGGATTTAAGGAGAATGCCAACGAAGTGCGTGCTGATTACGGCGAAGGTATTATGATGATTATTATGAAACAATCTGATGCTAATACCGTTCTTACTTCCAGAAAAGTTAAAGAAGCAATTCCTGATATTATGTCAAGACTTCCGCAAGGAACTAAACTAAGTGTAATGTGGGATCAATCGGATTTTATTCTTAAGTCTGTTAATAACCTCCGTAACACTGCATTGATTGCATTTGCTCTTGCATTTATTGTAATCTACTTCTTCTTAAGAAATTTCAGGGGAAGTTTGATTATGGGAATCTCTATTCCTGTTTCTGTAATAGCTACTTTTGCGGTAATGTATGCAGCTAACTTAACGTTGAATATTATTTCAATGGCGGGACTTGCACTTGCAATTGGAATGCTTGTGGATAACTCAATTGTAGTTCTCGAAAATATCTACCGCCACCGCGAGATGGAAAAAAACCGCTTGGATGCAGCAGATCATGGAACTTCGGAAGTAGGACTGGCAATTACAGTTTCTACACTTACAACAATAAGCGTTTTTCTCCCAGTATTATTCGTTCCGAATATTACAGGTCAATTGTTTAAGGATATGGTTTTAACAATTACTTTCAGTCTTCTTGTTTCATTAATTGTTGCAATAACACTCGTTCCGTTGATGTCCGCAAAAATTTTAAAAGTTGAAGAAGACAAAGGTGGAAATAAGCTTGCCCGATTCAAATTCAGAATTGGAGAATGGTTAAATAAAATGACCGATAAATATTCTCGGATCCTACACTGGTCAATCGATCATAAAAAAGTTGTATTGATAACCGTGTTTGTATTATTTGTATTATCGATTGGATTAGCAACAATGCTTGGTGGCGAGTTTCTACCAAAATCCGATCAGGGCTTAATAAATGTTTTGCTCGAATCGCCGTCCGGAACACCAATAGAACAAACAAGAATTTATGCCTATAAAATTGAAGACATTGTAAAGGAAGTGATAGATAAAGAAGATTTTGAATCGCTCTCAATTTTTTATGGTGAAAGGGAAGGTATAGGTGCCTTTGGAACATCCCCAAGTACTTTAGAAATATTTGTTAAACTAACACCCAGAAATATAAGGAAGCATTCCCAGTTTGAATTATCGGATAGGTTGCGAGCTAAGTTTGATAAACTTCCCGGTGTTACTTATACATTTCAGGAAGGCGGAGCATTTACTACTGAGAAAGATATAGAAGTTAAAATAATCGGTTTTGATGTTGATGGTGCTAAAGCAATTGCAAAAGATTTGAAATCGAAAATGGAAAAAGTAAAAGGTCTTGTAGATATCTCGCTTAACACAAAAGAGACTACACCTGAACTTCAGGTTCATCTGAATAAAGATCTTCTTAATCATTATAATCTTTCTACTATGCAGGTTGCCGGAAATATCTCTACTGCAATTCAGGGACGGGTTGCCTCGCAATATAGAGAAAAGGGTGACGAGTATGATATTTACGTCCGCTTTGCAAAAGATTTCCGTAATAAGAAAGAATCGCTTGAACAGATTGAATTAACATTACCGACCGGCGGAAGAGTTAAACTGAAGGATCTTGCTGTTATTAGTGAAGAGCAATCGAGTCCAACAATATTCAGAGAAAACCAGAGCCGGTTTGTATCGGTTGGATGCGGACTTTCGGGAATCGACTTATCGACAGCGGTAAAAGAAATTAAAAATATTATTTCGGATACTCCAATACCATCTGAATTTCAGGTAATAATAGGCGGTACTGCAGAAGATCAGCAGGAAGCATTTTTCTATCTTGCTCTCGCTTTCTTTGCAGCAATAATTCTTGTTTACATGATTATGGCATCGCAG
>CAZEBL010000002.1:0-30959 GCA_964510325.1 uncultured Melioribacter sp.
CGAAGAAGATTCGGTGATTAAAACGGAATATTTGAGACAGACTTGTATAAAAGAGCTCCTTAAGAAACGATGTTGTAGAGCAAATGCACCAGATCAATTAGTTACAAATATTAAACAGCAACTGTTTTGTATTATTGATTCAACCACCAAACAAAAAATGTCATCCCGCAACTGAAGTTTAATTCCTGTAAATATATGTTTGATATAAAAAAAATTTTAGTTCCAACCGATTTCAGTAGAATTTCTTATTCCGCATTTGAGTATGCAAGAGATTTAGCAGAAAGAATGGATTCCGAAATACACATTATACATGTGATGGAAAAGTCCCCGCCATTATTATCTGCAAATAAATCCGGTTTAACTGAAGAAGAAGTAGTTAGAGCACTGGAAGTTGAGGCAAGAAAAAAATTATCCGAAGCAGCTTCTTGTTTAAAGGAAGATTCAGGAATTCTTGTTAAGGAAGTTTTCAGGATAGGTAATGACTATGAGGAAATTGTTAATTATGCAAAAGAGATAAATTCGGATATTATAATAATTGCAACCCATGGCAGAACCGGAATACTTCATACGCTTATGGGCAGTGTTGCAGAAAAAGTGATACGATTCTCAAAATGCCCGGTTTTAGTGATTTCTGCGAAGGAAGAGGAATAAAGAAGTTTGACTATTTTAGACCAATTCATTAGGTTTGGTGCGCTAATTTTTAATAACAATAAAGGTAGGTGATAGTAAGTGGTAGGTATTACCGTTCAAGAGAACGAGAATATTGATAAGGCGCTTAAGCGTTTTAAGAAAAAATATGAGCGTTCCGGAATTCTTAAAGAGTTCAAGAAGAGAACTTTCTTTGTTAAACCGTCAATTGAAAAAAGAATGGATTTAATAAAGGCAAAACGGAGAGCATCGCGTGAACAAGCTTTGAAAGACAGGAAAGCTTAATCAAAAAGCCCCGTTCTAACGACGGGGTTTTTTTATGACATTATTATTTTTATTTAAAAAATATTTCTTAAAGTGTTGAGTTATTTTATCGAAAGCATCATCTATTGAATTGCTGAAATCAAACAATTTCATATCCTCTCTACTAATAGTGCCGTGTTCAATTAAAGCATCAAAATTAATTACTTCTTTCCAGTAGCTCTCATCATACATAATAACTTTCATCTTCTTGGTTATTTTTTTTGTCTGAACAAGTGTAAGTACCTCCATCAATTCATCCATGGTACCAAAACCGCCCGGGAATACTATAAGAGCTTTGGCAAGATAAATGAACCAGAGTTTTCTCATAAAAAAGTAATGAAACTCGAATGCAAGTTCAGGATCGACATATTTGTTTACAAATTGTTCATACGGAATACTAATATTAAGTCCAATTGAATGACCACCGGCAAGTTTAGCTCCTTTATTAGCAGCTTCCATAATACCAGGACCGCCGCCGCTACAAATAATAAAACGGTTTTTTTCCTGACTTACTGATTTAGACCAAAGTGTTAGTTTCTTGGAAAGTTTTACAGCATCTTCATAATACTTCGACATTTCAAGTTGTTTAACAGCTCTGTCAAAATTTAATTCCGATGATCTGGAATTATCTTTTTGAGCTTTCTCTACTAACTTTAACGCATCTTTACGGGAAATTATTCTTGCCGATCCAAAGAATACAATTGTATCAACAATATTATTTTTTTGGAATCGTGCCTTCGGTTCGTAATACTCAGATAAAATTCTAATAGTTCTTGCATCTGCTGAATTTAAAAAATCGAGATTCTTATACGCTTTTTGTACCTTAATTGATTTTGCCATTTGATTACCACCTGTTAAATAATATGGATAAGAAACAAGCCGTGAATATTATAACCTCTTCATAAGAAGAGGTTATTGAATATATAAACTTATTTCTGAGAAGGTTGAGTTGATTGCTGCTGAGGTAATGCCGGAGCAGTAGGCACTGTCTGTCTATCTCTTTGAATAATGCTTTCTCTCTGTTCAACAGATATTTGTCCCGGTAAAAAGAAAAGATTTATTACTATTGCCAGAACCAGTAAAGCACCTCCAAGCCACCAGGTTGCTTTACTTAAAAAGTCGGCAGTTCTTCTTGTACCAAAGACGGTTCCGAATTGACCCGCACCTCCAAATGAACCGGCGAGTCCGCCACCTTTACTCGATTGCAGTAATACAACAATAATCAGTAAAATAGAAATGATTATAGAAATAGTTATTAATAATGTGTACATATTTAACTCCAAAAAGAATGTAGCGAGGGAGGGATTCGAACCCCCGACACGTGGATTATGATTCCACTGCTCTAACCTACTGAGCTACCTCGCCATTATTATAAATATTGCCCGAATTCAGGAAAATTCCTAAAGTCGGGCATCAAATATAAAGAGAGCGATTTGAAACATCAAGTAATAGCTTAAACCAATTTAGAGTTCCATATAGTCTATTTAAGCTTATTTTTGATGTATTTCTGATACTCCTCCTTAAATATCCCCTGTCCGGATTCTTTGTATGTCTTTACAGGAATATTAAGTGCTGCCAGTCTTTGATCTGTAGAATTAATTCTGGCTATCGGATCCGGGTGAGTTGATAAAAATGTTGCAATCCCCTGTCCGCCTTTAGATACTTTTCCATCATCTCTTAATTTTTCGAAAAAGAATTTAACGCTGCCCGGATAGAAGCGAGTACTTTGTAAATATTTGATTGAGTAATCATCACTCTCATCTTCATTAGCACGGCTGTTAGCAAGGAGTGCCAAACCGCCAAAGAGATTTGCAACAATTTCTGCTACCTGGGATGGATTATTCCCCAATGCAATACTTAAAATAATCTGAATTCCGTATGCTTTAGTAATTCGCTGAGTTGCATGGCGTCTTTCAACATGAGCGATTTCGTGACCGATTACACCGGCAAGAGCTGCTTCTGAATCGAGATATTTAAGGATTCCAGTATAAAGATAAACATAGCCGCCAGGTACCGCGAATGCATTTAACATTGTATCGTTCTGTATTATTTCCATCTTATATGGATACACAGCAGATTTTTTAATCTCAGGTGATTTTAATACTTCCTGAAAAATATTCTTATCAATATATTCTCTAACACTTGGGTCACCTTTATAAATAGGATATTCCTTAGTATTGTTTCTAATTTCCTGATCGAACTGTTTACCCATCGAAATTTCATCTGAATCGGAAAATATATTAATACCGGTTGAACATGCAGTAATAACCAGAATGCCGATAAAATATTTTTTAAGTTTTTTAATTCTCATATAATCCTCCTAAAAAATTATTTTAAATCTTCGTCTAAGCAAGTAAATAAAAATTGGTGCACCAATTAGCGCAGTTATTGCTCCCACTGGTAATTCTGCCGGTGAAATTATAATTCTTGCAATTGTATCGGCAATAATCAAATATGACCCACCAATAAAAAAAGATGCCGGAAAAATAATACGGTTATCAGTTCCAAAAATCATACGGCAAACATGCGGAATTAATAACCCGACAAATCCAATAATTCCGCTTACCGAAACCAGTGTTCCGATCATTATACTTGTGAGAATATAAGTTAGATTTTTGATTTTAGTTGTATTAAGACCAACTTGTTTTGCAAATTCGGAACCAAGACTAATTACGTTAAATTTATCCGAGATCATAATCAGTATAAAAGCAATAATAAATGTAATTGATAATACAGGAAGCAGATTACTTTTATCGGCAAGTGATAAATTTCCGATCAACCAGAATAGTGCGGTGCGAAGCGAATCGTTTAGAAGACTCATCATAAGCAGAATAGCAGCAGAGAAAAAAGCTCCTACCATAACACCCGATAACAGAAGAACATTTGGCTCTAGCTCCCCGAATCTTTTTCCAAGCAAAAAAACAATTACCATAACGGAAACCGCACCTAAAAAAGCGAGTGCTTGAGTTCCAAGAAATGAAGCACCAATAAGAAATGAAAGGACAGCACCAAAAGTTCCGCCGCTGGAAATTCCAAGGATGTATGGCTCTGCAAGAGGATTCATTAACATTGCTTGAAAAACCGCACCAGCTAAAGATAAACCGCCTCCCACCGCGAATCCGTATAGAATACGAGGTAACCTGATCTCAAACAAAATCTGCGATATGGTATTTGAACTATCACCCGAAAAAATTGCTGCAAAAAATTCGGAGGAACTAATGCTTACGGGACCAACCAACAGAGAAACAATTGCAACCGTAATTGCAACCAATAAAAAAATAATCAACCTTATAATAAAACCTATTGGAGTTAATCTTGAAGTTGTTCCCATAACAGATCCAATAGTTCATTTATTCCAAATCTATTAGCGGATGAAAAAACAAGAACGGGTCCCCTATAACCTTTTATTTTCTTGTTACGGATTTTCTCAATTGTTGCTTTATCAACAAGGTCGGCTTTAGAGAATCCCAGAATTTTCTTTTTCTTGCTCAATACTTTTGAATACTGGTTCAGTTCATTAATAAGAGTATCATAATCATTCTGATAATTTTCACTTGTAATATCAATCATTAACAAAAGAATTTTTGTTCGCTCAATATGGCGTAAAAATTTTAGACCAAGCCCTTTGCCTTGATGCGCTCCTTCAATGATACCCGGAATATCTGCAACAATTATGCTCTGAAAATCCTTGTAACGGACAATTCCAAGGTTTGGTTCGAGAGTGGTGAATGGATAATCGGCAATTTTCGGTTTCGCCTCTGATATTACAGAAATTAAAGTTGACTTACCTGCATTTGGAAATCCAACCAATCCAACATCAGCAATTAATTTAAGCTCAAGAATTACATTTAATTCTTTTCCTGGTTTACCCGGTTCAGCATAACGTGGCGTTTGATTTGTAGGTGTTGCAAAATTACTATTTCCTTTGCCTCCCTTACCTCCTTTTGCGGCAACAAATTCCTTTCCATTAGAATTCAGATCGCATAGTATTTCATCTGAATCAGCATCTTTTATTAATGTACCAACCGGGACCTTTATTATTATATCTTTACCTGTTTTACCATCTTTTAATGAAGAGCCGCCACGTTCTCCATTCTGAGCAATATATTTTTTCTGGTATCTAAAATCGAGTAGTGTATTTAAATTAGAATCGGCTTTAAAGATAATATTGCCACCGTTACCACCATTACCCCCGGCAGGTCCTCCTTTAGGAACATACTTCTCTCTCCTGAATGCAACAGCTCCAGCACCTCCATCACCGGCTTTTACATAAATTTTTGCAAAGTCAATAAACATTAGAATTTACTTTTTGTTGAAATATTGAGAAATGATCGACTTAAATGATTCCGCTTCTTTTGAATTACTGCTAATGCTTCGGTTTCTAAGGGACTGGTTAATAAACACAAATGCATCATCCAGGGACTGGCATCCTGAAATTTCATCCAGTGTGTTGGCAAATTCTTCTATATCATAATCAAATATTACTTCTATAATTTTTGTCATCTCTTTATGTTCGAGCAGTTCGGCTACATCCATTTTGGGATTTGACAGGTCCTCGATTGATTCTTCTTCCGTAATTTCATTTAGATTTTCAGATTTTTCTTTGCTGCTTTGAAGAATAGTCTGAAGCATACTTTCCTCATTTTCTCTATCTTCTTCAAGGATCTGATTGTAAACCTTATCGGGGTGTAATTCATCTTCAATAGTTTCTTCTATTTCATAATTCAAAGATTCTTCTTCTGTAATCTTCTGCTCATCAACAAAAACATTTTCTGATGGTTCGTCTGATTGAGGTTCTAATTTATCATTTGTGGTTCCAGGATCTGAAACTTGATTTTCGGATTCCTCTGGTTCTAATGTATCAATAATTTCATGCTCTTCAGATTCTTCTTCTTTCTCAATCAACTCCTCTTCAACAACCGGTTCTATTTCATTATTCTTATCGATACGAATTCTTAATTTAGTCGGTTTTGATGCTTCGTAATCTTCACTATCAGATGATTCAGGAATTTCTTCCTCTTCATCAATTGGTTTTTCTAAATTCGTATCATCTTCACTAATAGAATCCTCTGCAAGAATTTCTTCTTCATAAAGATTCTCTTTTTTATCATCATCTGGTAAAACAACATCAGGTTCTTGAACAGGAAGAATCTCCTCTCTTATTTCTTCCTCTGGTGTAATATCTGAGACAGTTTCTTGCTCAACTTTTTCCATCATTACACTATCAAGGGTTTTCTGGAGATCGACAATATTTATTTTAATTGAATTTTCATCACCAAAGACCGAGTGAATTTTATTTAAATGCTTGTTAAGATTTTTCTCTTCCAGGAATTTCTCGATTGCCAGAAATGGAATTTTATTTTTCTGAATTTCTCCGATATTAAAGAAGTCCGACATTGATTTTACTGCATGGGATAAAATACTTGGAAGGTAGGTTTCAATACCGAGTTTATCAACCCGATCCAACAGTTCAATAAATTCGCCGGAATTCATCGAGATAATTTTTTTTGAGTTAATGTAGGAAATCAAAATCTTTTTGAGATATTGATAATAATAGACATAGTTGAGTATCTGTTTTATCTCCAGCGTGGTCTTATGATCTCCTTCATCAAATACAAATTTTGATAGAGTCCATTTCGGTCTTATAAGGTAATTTACCGTAAATGAAGATGCATGCAGTATCAACTTGGAAATATATTCCAGAGAAAACCGTTTAGATCTTTTTACTTCCTCACTAATCTGGTTGAAATAGTTTGAAATCTTTTCGCCGGAGTAATCGAAAACTGAATTTTTGAGAAGGTTCTGCCTGTCTTCAAAAATCAGATAATCAATTTCTGCCGAGATATAATTCAGAATTGCCGGATGGATATCAATTCCATTAAGCTGCTCGAATGTGAAATAAGGACCAAGCCGGTTTACCTTGTTCAGGTTAAAATCATATATGAATTTTATCTCACGTTCGAACATGGAGCCCTTAAATTTAATATCTACATAATAAAGATAGCCCTATTATGCAACAAAATCACAAAGAGACTAAGCGATTATACCAAAATGGAATAAAAAAATCCCGACAATATTTGCCGGGATTCTAAATATTATCTTCTTTATAAAAAGCTACTTTAGCAACATCATCTTACCGGAAAGTATCTGTTTATTGTAGTTAATCGAATAAAAATAAATTCCTGATGGCAAACTACTTCCGTCAAATGTTACTTCGTGTTGACCCGCGGACTTCTTATCATTAACTAACACTGCTATTTCTTTTCCAAGCATGTCATATATTTTAATAACAACTAATCCTGATTCCGGAATGCTGTATTTTATTTTTGTCGTGGGATTAAATGGGTTGGGATAGTTACTACCGCTGAATTCGTTTTTTTCTTCCGATTTGTTTGCAGGTTTGGGTGCTGCTTCTTTTACTGCTATTCCCATCTGTTTCAATTGCTGCTTTGCAAATTTTGTTGAACCATTGAGAGGATAATGACTAAGCATCTCTTCATATATTTTTATTGCTTCTTCCTTCTGGTCCGTTGAGTATTGATATAGCATTCCTTTTGTTAAAAGAACTTCACATATTAAATCTTCATTTTTACTTCGGCTGCTTAGTATCTCATCAGCTACCGTTATGGCTTCTTTATAGTTTCTTTGATTTGTGTAATAATCTATCATTAATCTTTTAGCATATTCGGATAATTCCCCAACATTTTTATTCCCGCTTAGTCCTATAACAAAGCTTTTCAACTCTTCATATTTATCAAATTGCTTATAGAGATGACCGGTAATATTTATTACCGTTGGAACAAAGTGAGATAGCGTTTTATTAGTTATGAATGTTCTACATCCTTCTAATATCAAATTAAAATCATCTGTGTAATTATTTTTAGTTATTCCCCAATCCTTATAATCCTCTTTGTTTATCTTTGTTAGAAGATTTTGGTATAGAGTATTTATTCTCTGGAAATCATCATAACCAAAGTCTTTGTTGATGTCTCCACTTAGATTTTGCTGAGAAGAATTCTTGAGTAATCCGCATATATAGTATGTCCCCCAGCTTACATTGCCAGATGTTTTAGTATTTGGATTGCCACTGAATGTTACATATTGCGCCAACACAGATGAATTGCCGCTGGTTATTATATCATATCCATTGCTGCAAAAACGCACATTGCTCAATGTAAAACTGGATGAGTTTATAAAGTAGGTGGCTATTTCATTGTTTTCGAATATTGGCTGACTTATTTGGTAAACCTGACCTGTGCTGTTTGAAAAATAAGCTCCATATCCATATGGTGTATCATTCAATGTTATTCCACCAAAGTATAACGGCGAACAATTATTTACCATTAAACTCCATTCAGAATCCTCAGACCATGGAGTTATTATTACTTCTTCTACTCTTGCATTTGAACATCCGCTTAATCCTATGTATTTTGCCTTGAGGTAATATAACTGGGGATAATAGGAATTAACTATCGTTATATTACCATTGATTATTGTATTGTTCTTGTCATCTCCATAGACATAAATGATACTTGATTTATTGGCTATCGTTATATTCTCATTAAAAGTCCCGCTCTGTATATAGATATTATTATTAAGGTTAGAATTATCTATAGCTGCTTGAATTGTTCCACATAAACCGTTTTGACCCTGATGTCCTAACTTTGCGCGTAATCCGTTTATCGTTGCACCGCTTTCAACGGCTAAAGTACTTCCAGTAGATATTACTGAATGTCCATTAAGATTTAGAACTGTATTTGATAAAATAGTTAGTTTTACATTACTAGGAACCGTGACATTTCCAGTTAAATTAATTGTACCTCGCCATACTTCATGTCCTGGTAAAGTGCCAGAAGTTGTAATTCTTAGGGCATTCCAAGCATCAATTCTACTCCAGCCATAATCATTATCACGTCCGGGCGTACCTAAATCAATTGCTGTCTGCTCTATTATTGTTTGTACTTCATTTCTTGTTAACCATGGATCCTTTGAAATTATTAATGCTGCTAAACCAGCGACAAGCGGAGCTGCGGCTGATGTTGCTCCAAAATTATTTACATAATTTGTTGAGCTTTGACCCGGTGCACCCATAATATCTGTAGTCCAAATATCACCTACAGGATGATTTCCGCTTGGAGCTACAATTCTTCAAGCATTACCTTTGCAGCTATAACCCCATCTTAAATCATTGTGATCTGTTGCCCCAACTGAAAATGAATTTGTATATTGTGCCGGATACATTAATTGCCCAATATCACCTGCATTTCCAGCTGATACAACTACAATACAACCCTTGCCGTTCCTTCCATATGTGACAGCATTATTTATTGCATCTATAACTTTATCTACTGCTGTAATGGATTGTAAACTAATACTTATTACATCTGCACCAGCATCTTTGGCTAAATTTATGGCATCTTTTAATTTATTTTCATCCCACCCAGACATATAATTATTTATACGAAGAGGCATTATTTTACAATTGTAAGCTAACCCTACAATACCTAATCCATTGTTTCCTTTTGCTGCTATTATTCCAGCACATGCATTTCCATGATTATTATTGCCCGATGCTTGTGGGTAGCTATCATTATCATAATAATCATAGCCTGGTACTAACTGCCCGATGAATTCTTCATGGTTCATGTCAATGCCATCATCAATAACAGCTATTGTAATATTGGGACTTCCCGTAGTAATTGTCCATGCTTGTTGTGCGTTAATTTTGGCTAACGTCCATTGGTTACTAAAAAAAGGATCATTCGGGGGACTTGTTAATTGTTTAGTTAAACTTTTGGAAACTATGGAATACTCTTTTGTTTCTGAAATGGCTGATAGATTTTTATTATTATTCTTTTGCCCAGTTAGATTCAGTGAACTTAAAAGAAACAAGAAAATAAGAATTGTGAAAAAATACATTTTGGTTTTCATATCACATTCCTTTTTATTATACTTTTAATTTTAAAAATTATTGGCTTATTAATAATTTTTAATAAGTTTTAAAATTAGGATTCTATTAAAACATTAATCCAATTCTTAGACTTAATGTTTGTGTTGTTACTTTAAGAAAATGACTCTGATATATTTTTTCGAAATAAAAATCATACTTAAGTTCAGTTAGAATTTTAAGCTCCCACACATTAGACTCGCTTCCTATTCCCAAAATCAAACCAGTAAAATTATCCTTTTGGTATTGAGAAAATTTGAATTTAGGATCAAATACATAATCAAATTGTGGCCCGATCAATAAATACGGGTTAAACTCATTAACAGAAATCCTTGGTTTAACAAGCAAGGCAATGTTTAAAGTATGAGCGTAATAACTATTTCCTTCTTTCCAACCTCTTTGAATATAATTCAATTCAATTGGGAAACTTAGATAAGGTAAGTCCAATATTTCTATAAAAATACCTAAATTAAGACCTATCAAACTCTTAGGGAATGTTAGTCGTTCTCCACCAAACCATCCTAAATTTTGATATTGATGGGTTTGTTTTGTTAAAGATGCACCTACCTTGAAACCATAACCTCTAATAAATTGGGCATTTACTGATTCAGAATAAAATAATAATAGAATAATTAGAACAAAAATTTTCTTCATAAATACTCCTTCTGCTAAAAATTAAATTACCCGGTTAGTAAAACCAAGAAAAAGAAGTGAATAGTTATACAAGATTTCAGATATTAATTCTATTCTTTTCCAACCCCTCCTATATTTTGTTATTAAAAAGTAATGGAAGTAATTAACCGGACAGATCGGGTCTAAAAAAACAGTAAAAGAATTAAGTAATTAATACAAAACAATTGAGGGGGTATTGTTTCGTGATTATGGTTCTATTTAACTGCGTGAGAATTCTAAGGAATTATTTTCAATTGTTCAAGTCTAAAATGAAGCAACTAGCAAAAAAATCCCGACAATATTTGCCGGGATTCTAATCCTGTAACTTTCAGGTCTTTAAAAACCTTCAAGATAAAACGCTATATCAAGCTTCAACATTTTCCGATTTCAGCTTGGCATTAAAATAATCTCTGTTAAGCTGAGCAATGTTACGGACAGAAATTCCTTTAGGGCATTCAGCTTCGCAAGCATAGGTGTTAGTGCAGCTTCCGAATCCCATTTCGTCCATTTTTTTAACCATTGCCTGAACACGCTGATACCTCTCAGGTTGACCCTGAGGAAGAACAGCAAACTGAGATACTTTTGCAGAAACAAATAGCATTGCAGAAGCATTCTTACAAGCTGCAACACATGCACCGCATCCAATACATGCAGCAGCATCGGTAGCTTTTTCTATGGCATCTTTAGAAATCAGAATTGCATTAGCATCTGGAACTCCACCGGTATCAACAGAAATAAATCCGCCGGCTTGAATAATTTTATCAAATGAAGTTCTATCAACAATAAGATCTTTAATAATTGGAAATGCTTTAGCGCGCCATGGTTCTATCCAGATAGTATCACCATCCTTAAAATTTCTCATGTGCAACTGGCATGTAGTAATTCTTGCTAACGGACCATGTGGTCTTCCGTTAATTACAAGACTGCAAGCGCCGCAAATTCCTTCCCGGCAATCGTGTTCGAATGCAACCGGATCTTCTCCTTTAGCTTCTAGCTCTTCATTTAGAATATCGAGCATTTCAAGGAATGAACTATCGGGTGATATATTTTTAACGTTGAAGGTAACAAATCCTCCAACAGCATTAGCGTTAGCCTGACGCCAAATTTTTAGAGTTAAGTTCATATTTCCGCTCATTTGTAACTCCTTACTGTTGGTTTCAGATACTCAAATTCAAGCTGCTCTTTATGAAGATTCCATTTACCGGGTTCAGCAAATTCCCATGCGGCAACGTAAGTGTAATTTTCGTCATCGCGTTTAGCTTCACCGTCTTCATATTGATATTCTTCGCGGAAGTGACCGCCGCAAGATTCTTTACGATCGAGCGCATCAACAGCCATCAACTCACCAAGCTCCAGAAAATCTGCAACTCTTCCGGCTCGTTCAAGCGCCTGATTTAAATCTTCCGCAGAGCCGGGAACGTTTACATTCTTCCAGAACTCTTCACGTAAATCTCTAATCTCCTGAATAGCTTCCTTCAATCCTTTTTCGTTACGTGCCATTCCTACTTTATTCCACATAATTCTACCCAACTGACGGTGAATATCATCTGTAGTTCTTTTTCCTTTTATGGAAAGAAGTTTCTTTGTCATTTCAGCAACAGCATCTTTTTCTTTCTGGAATTCAGGATGATCTGTTTTAACTGTCTGGAATTTTGTTCCGGCAAGATAATCGCCAATTGTATAAGGTATAACAAAGTAACCATCAGCAAGACCTTGCATCAATGCACTTGCACCTAATCGATTAGCACCATGATCCGAAAAGTTTGCCTCGCCAAGAACATAAAGACCGGGGATATTACTCATCAAATTATAGTCAACCCACAAACCGCCCATTGTATAGTGAGGAGCCGGATAAATTCTCATCGGAACTTCCCACGGATTTTCTGCTGTAATCAATTGATACATTTCAAAAAGATTTCCATAGCGTTCTTCAATTACTTTTTTACCAAGCCGTTTAATTGCATCAGCAAAATCGAGATAAACTGCCTGACCTGTATCTCCAACACCCTTTCCGGCATCGCAAGCTTCTTTAGCTGCTCGAGAAGAAATATCCCGCGGAGCTAAATTGCCGTAAGTCGGATATTTTCTTTCGAGTATATAATCTCTTTCGGCTTCAGGAATATCGCCGGGTTTCCTCTTATCACCCGGTTTTAACGGAACCCATACTCTTCCATCATTACGTAAGCTTTCGCTCATTAACGTAAGTTTGGATTGTTGTTCGCCATGGAGCGGTAAACATGTTGGATGTATCTGTGTAAAACACGGATTAGCAAACAATGCTCCTTTTTTGTGCGCACGCCAAATAGCAGTTGTATTGCAATTCATTGCATTTGTTGAAAGGAAGAAAACTCTCGAGTATCCACCTGTTGCAAGACAGACTGCATGTGCAGCGTAACTTTCTATTTCTCCTGTTACTAAATTTCTTGCAACAACTCCACGTGCCTGACCATCTATTACTGTAAGACCGAGCATTTCACGTCGTGTAAACATTTTTATTTTTCCAAGTCCTACCTGGCGTGAAAGCGCACTGTAGGCACCGAGCAATAATTGCTGACCGGTAATACTTCTCGAATAAAATGTTCTTGATACGAGTGCACCGCCGAACGAACGGTTATCGAGGTGACCGCCGTATTCTCTTGCAAAAGGAACGCCCTGGGCAACGCATTGATCAATAATATTATTACTTACCTCGGCTAATCTATAAACATTTCCCTCTCTGGCTCTATAATCTCCACCTTTTAAGGTATCGTAGAATAATCTTCGAATACTATCGCCGTCGTTGGGATAATTTTTAGCTGCATTAATTCCACCTTGTGCGGCAATACTGTGAGCACGGCGCGGTGAATCGTGATATGTTAATACAGTAACATTATATCCAAGCTCTGCCAATGAAGCTGCAGCAGATGCGCCGGCTAATCCGGTTCCTACAACAATAATATCGTACTTTCTTTTATTTGCCGGGTTGACCAATTTCATGTTGAACTTGTGACTTGTCCATTTATCTTCTATTGGTCCTTTCGGAATTTTTGAATCTAATTTAATCATAGGTTACCTCCGTAGAAAAATAAAAAGTAAATTGGAATAGAGGCGAACCCGATTACCATTACCAGTGTATAGATGAGTCCTAACTTTTCAATAATCGGGAAATACTTTTTGTTGTTCCATCCAAATGTTTGAAATGCACTTTGAAAACCATGGTTGAGATGGAAACCAAGCAGAATCATTGCCGCTACATAGAGTATTGAATAGAGAGGATCGCTGAATGCTTCTGCAACTATTTGATAATAATTATGCTCTTCGGCAAGTGGATGACCAAGATTGAAGGAAACCCAGAATGTTCTTAGATGAACAACCAGAAAAATAAAAATGATTGATCCGGTTACAAACATGGTTCTTGAAAAGACGTCGGAATTTGCAGAAGATCCATTTACCTTGTAACCGACTGGACGGGCTTTTTTATTTTCAATCCAGAGCCGCACACCATTGAAAATATGAAAAACAAAAATTAATACTAACACAAGTTCGATAACTCTTACGAGCGGTTTTATTCCATCAAGATTTTTAACGACTGTATCGAATAGTTCCGGTCCGCCATACAATGTAAGATTATTAATAAGGTGGATAATAAGGAAAAGAAGGAGGCAAATTCCGGTTACAGCCATTACAAATTTTTTACCGATCGAGGAGTTTAATGCTCTAAAGAACCAGCCCATTAAATTTCTCCTATGTTAATTGATTCTGTGATTTGGATTTTTTTAATATTTCGAATTGATAAGTTGTATTAAAGCACAATGATTTATGAGTATTATTTTATTCACAACTTAAGATAAGTCATATATGTATTTTTTTCAAAGAGTAATTCATAATAAAATAAATTAATTTGCCGCTTAGCAGTCACTTTTCTATTTTAGAGCCGTGTTCTTAAAGAATTTCAGGTGTCCGTTTCTGGACTTAATAGGGAAACCGGTAAAAATCCGGTGCTGCCCCGCAACTGTAATTCCGGTATTTGAATCAAAAGAAAAAATATTTTTTGCAGAATAGCACACAGATTAAACAGATTTAAAATTATACCCCACTAAGCGGGGGTTTTCACAGATTATTATTTTGATTTTTTTCTTTTGATTCAATACAAAAGTTTTCAGTCAATTATGTCACTGTCCCAAAATCCGGGATGGGAAGACGATTGAAAATCGGAAGAGCCAGGAGACCTACCCGAAATTAATTCACTAAATCAAAGAACCGTTAAACGGTTTTAACCTTCGCGGGTGAGGGTTTTGATTAATTTGATTCATACCAAATTATCTTTTTAGTCTTCTACCCACGGAGTTATTTCTTTTAACCAGGTAACGAAATAATCGTTACATATTCTAAGGAGTAACTTCTATGCTAAAACATTTTTTACTTTCTCTAATCTTTATTCATCCGGTTATTGCACCGGCACAAACAGATACTATTAAAACCACACTTAACGAAGTTGTGGTCTCTGCAACGCGCACCGAATCACCTTATTATAATGTTGCAAGTTCTGTTTCAATTATAACTGCTGAGCAAATTTCACAGAAACAATACAGTTCGGTTACGGACCTATTGAGAGAAATTCCCGGGGTGACTGTAATTCAGCAAGGTGGACCGGGAAAACTTTCTTATGTTTATTTACGCGGCACAAATTCCAATCACACACTTGTTCTTGTTGATGGAATAGAAATGAATGATCCATCCTCTCCGAATAACGCATTCGATTTTTCTTTCCTTAATACTCATGACATTGATAAAATTGAAATTGTTCGTGGACCGCAAAGTACATTATACGGTTCTGAAGCTTTAGCCGGTGTAATAAGTATCTTCACAAAGAATGGAAGTCCCAATAACAAATACTCAATTCAATCCGAAGGTGGCTCTAATAATTTTTTCAAAGCGGTAATCGGTACTTCAGGGAGTTATGGAGCAATCGATTATTTTATTTCTGTTAACAGATTAGGAAGTGATGGAGTTTCCGCAAGCAACTTTAAATTCGGCAACAAAGAAAAAGATGGTTTCACAAATAATGGATTAACATCGGCATGCGGAATTAATATGGGTGACTATGGAAAAATTAATTTGAGCTACCGGTTTACAAAAGGTGAAAGCGATTTAGACCAGAGTGAAAAGTTTGGCGATGACCCGAATTATAAATACAAAATTGAAGAGCAGTTATTCCGTATAGCATACAGTAAAAACTTTTTTAATGGAAACCTTGAAACGCGTTTGAACACATCATTAATAAAAAGAATAAACAGTTCGTTAGATGATTTTGATGCCTTACACCCGATGATCTATTCAGATAGTTATAATAGTGCTTCAAGGATTAAACTGGACTGGCAGAACAACCTTAGATTTATTGATAATAATCTTATTACAATAGGATTTGAGACCGAACAGGAAAAGGCAAGCACAAGTTATTACAGCGAGAGCGAATGGGGACCTTACCAGAGTTTATTTCCGGAGAATAAAGTCGTTACCACCGGGGTTTATTTACAGGATCAGTTTAACATTGCTAATTCCTTCTTTGCATCTGCCGGTGTACGGATTGATAAACATGAGAAATTCGGTACAGAAACAACTTACCGCATTGCGCCCGCATATTATAGTGATGTATTAAATATGAAATTAAAATTTACCTATGGAACCGGATTTAAAGCCCCTTCACTTTTTTATCTATTCGATCCGATGTGGGGTAATCCCGATTTGAAACCTGAAAAAAGCCGCGGGTGGGATCTGGGATTTGAAAAATATTTTATGCAGAATAAAATTATTGTCGGACTTACTTACTTCAATATAAAACTTGAAAATATGTTCGGATTCGATTCGAACTTTAGAACGGTTAACATTGCAAGTGCATCAACAGAAGGGATTGAGTTCTATACTTCTATAGTAAATTATAATGGCATTTCAGTCAATGCTAATTATACTTTCACAGAGACCAGAGATTTATTTGAAGGAAGCACCGATTATAATAAACCGTTATTACGACGTCCAAAGCAGAGCGCATCATTAAGCATTAATTATGAGTATGAAAAACTTAACATGAATTTAGGTATGAATTATACTGGCAGAAGAGATGATAAAGACTTTTCAACATTCCCGGTTGCACGCATAACATTACCTGATTATTTCCTTATCAACATTGCTGCTTCTTACAAGCTGTTAGATTATCTGCAGTTAACAGCACGTATCGAAAATTTGTTGAACAGGGACTATGAAGAGGTTCTTTATTACGGTACTTTAGGAAGGACTTTTTATCTAGGACTTAATCTGGATTTTTAATCAGCTAAATAATTTAGGGTCAGGATCTGAGATCTGGTTTACTGAATTCTCGATCCTGATCTTATTCTTAATCCTGCTCTTGCTCTTAATCTTACTCCTTTTACTTTCCAATATCATCTACCTATTTCTTTAATCCTATTTTTTCAGCTTCTGTAAGTTCTCTTACTTCGCCAATTTTCATATTTCCAAGAGAGATGTTTTTGATTCTTACTCTCACCAGTCTTAGTGTAGGATACCCAATTGCCGCAGTCATCTTTCTAACCTGTCGGTTGCGTCCTTCGGTTATTGTTATACTCAACCACGTTGTGGGAACAGTTTTTCTTTCCCGTATTGGTGGTATTCTTGTTTCAAAGTCCGGCTCATCAATTAGTTTTACTTTTGCAGGTAAGGTTTTTTTACCTTCAATAAGAACGCCTTCTCTGAGTTTAGTCAATGAATTATTATCAGGAATTCCTTCCACCTGAACAAAATATTCTTTTTCGTTTTTGTTCTTAGGATTCAATAAGTAATCTGTAAGAAACTTATCGTTGGTAATTATTAATAGTCCTTCGCTATCCATATCAAGTCGTCCAACCGGATAAACATCATTAGGAAAGTTGTAAATTGATTTGAGCGTTCTTCGTCCGTCACTGTCGGTAAACTGTGATAGAACTCCAAAAGGTTTATTAATAACAAAGTATTGGAATTCATTTTTCGAATTATTCACAATTAAGTGCTTTTATTTGATAAGTTGCATTTTTTTAGAATCTCTATATCCCGATGATTCTAATGTATAGATATAAATCCCGCTGGAAAGATTACTTCCATTAAATTTCACTGAGTAAGTTCCACCAGATTTATACTCGCTAACAATTGTAGTTATTTCATTTCCAAGGATATCATAAACTTTAAGTCTTACAAAATCATTTGCAGGTAAAGAATATGTTATAACAGTTTCCGGATTAAACGGATTAGGATAATTTTGATATAATATAAAAGTAGACGGCAAATTAGAATCCGTTATTGAAGTAGGACTATTTTTAATTAAGGATAGTGTTTGAATATCCTTAAAGAAAATATCCTGTAGTTTCTGTTTTGGCAATCCGAGATGATCAACAAGCAACGAAGCATAAATCTGTCTGAAATCAAATTCATATTTAATATCGCCATTATAATCGAGATCCGATAAATTGGGATTTTTCCCAATAAAGCCGCCAATTACATTATTACCGATTAAAATCATTGGAGCTGCCGCACCATGATCCGTTCCCGAACTTCCATTCTGCTGAAGTCTTCTTCCAAATTCAGAGAAAGTCATTGTTACTACTTTGTCTGCAATACCTAATAATTTCAAATCCTCCTGAAAAGCTTTTATCGCGTCTGCAAAGGTTTTAAGTAAATTTGCATGTGTGGTCAGCTGATTTGAATGAGTATCAAATCCATCAAGAGTAGCCAGATAAACCTGTGTTTGTAATCCGCCGGCAATTAAATCTGCAATAATAGCCAATTGTTTTGCGAGATTAGTGTTAGGATAAGTCGCTTTATTCTGTCCAGCATCAGCTTTTTCCTTAATCACTGTAGCATATTGTATAGAATTTGCAGCAACCTCTTTTAAGAATTTAAGTTCTTCACCGGCAAGAGTATTTGGAGAAGGATCGCTATCTGCTGTTATACCGTTAACTAATTGATAAAATGTATTGGGATCCTGAAATGTAATTCCTGTTCCTCCGAATTGACTTTCCAATGCTAAGGATTGCACGGAACCAAGTTGAATTGCCATCGGGTATTCAGGCGGGACGGCAGGATAATCCGGAAATACTTCACATAAATATCTGCCCGCCCATCCATCATATAAATATTGATTAGAATCTGACGCAGATAACCAGATATCTGTGGACCTGAAGTGAGATCTATTTTGATTTGCATAACCTACATTTTGAATAACCGATACTATACCTTCATCATACAAAGTTCTTAATGGCTCAAGAGAAGGATGAAATCCCATAAGATTATTAATTTTTACAACTGTACTTTTACTAATTCCTATTGCAGGTCGCTTATTATAATAGATACTATCTTCAAACGGGATAATTGTATTTAAACCATCGTTCCCGCCTTTGAATTGCAATAATACAAGAATCTTTCCATTCAACGATTTAATATTTAGCAAAGGTCGCGCAAATGCTTTTATAGGAATACCTGCAATTGAAAATGAAATTGTACTTGCGCCTGTTATTAAGCTTATATTTTTTAAAAATTTTCTTCTATTCATAACAGACCTTTTAACTAAGTTGGAATTCTGGTAGCCGCATTAATGCTTTAAAGAACTTTTCCAATCGCGTAGCAGCCTGTGGCTCATAGGTTGACCAGTTATTTACAGTCGTACCATCCAGCATTGTGGTTAATAAGTAATCTTTTCTCGACTGACTTAAAGGAATGCGGATAAATTGCGAAGCAACATCATTAATAAAATTTACTGCATTCTCCGAAGAAGAATAACTTCTGGCGTACGTCAGTAAATTCGGTTTCGGGATAGAAGAATTTCTATCGTGCCGTTTTCCATTAATTACAGCATCAGTAAAATTATTACGAGTCGGGTAGGTATTGCTGCTTATCCATTTGCGCTGACCTTCCCAGCCACGTACATCCGGAGGATTAAATAATTCTTGATCTAGAAGAGTTTGAAGATATCTTATATATGAATAGAGAGAAGAATCTAGTGTAATTCCGAACTGCTTTAAAACTGACATAATAAGATCGACCGGTGAAGTAATTTTTGCTCCTCTTATATCAGTTGAATGAAAATATTCAGACTTAAGAAGAGTAGAAAGAACTGGTTTTAATTCATAATTATTCGTACGCATTACGTCTGCCAATTGACTTACATAATCTTCATTCGGAATATAGTAAACAAATTCTTTGTATAGTTTATGGCAAATAAATCGGGCAGTTTCGTTTTTATTAAAAATAATATCAATAATTTCTTTATAACCAAAATTACCGGTAGCTCCTAAAAATGATTTTGTTCCGATGTCGAACCGAGCCGGGTCTAGATAGGAAGTAAGAGTTGAATAATTAATTCTCCATCCGGTAAGCGCCCTTGCAGCTTCTTTAATATCAGTTTCTAAGTAATTTCCAATTCCAATTGTAAATAGTTCTAAAAGTTCTCTTGCATAATTTTCATTTGGATTTGTCTTGGTATTTTGATTTCCATTCAAATAAATAAGCATTGCCGGATCAATTGTAATTTTTTCTGTTAATTCCTTAAAATTTCCGAAAGAATATTGCCTGAAAAGTTTATTCTGGATATACATAAGCTGAGGAATTTGAACAGAAGTATATTCTGAGACAAAATGATTATGAAAAAAAAGGACCATTTTTTCTCTTAAAGAAAGGGGTGTATTCAACATTAAATTAATCCACCAATCCTTGAGCTGGATAAAATAAGTACCGTATTGTGTTTGATTTTCAGAATTGTGCGGAAGGATTACCCAGTCTCCGGGAGGAGAAGGAATAGATAGATCTTTTAATAAATAATTATCTACAAAATCATCGAGAGTTTGTGACAAAGCAAATTCTACATCATTTCTGGTAAATCCATAGCAGGTTCTTGATAGTATATGTTTCGCTGCTTCAGGATCCCAAATACTTATTTTATTAAGAAACTTCGATTTGTCCATTTATAGAATCGCTAATGTTTTACACTTTGACAATAATATTATTATCCGGTTTAATAAAAACAATGAGAAAATAAAAATTGTGATAACAAACAAAAAGGATAGTTCTATCCACCACAGACAATACTAATTTATGAATTAATCAATGCTCGTGATAAAAACAACAGACTCTGGTGGAATAATAATTTCAAAACCAGAGTTAAGATTAATGTTTTTATGATCGGAAGGAACTGGAAAACCATTAGAGTCGGATTTCATATCATTTTCAGAATACAAATATTGCCTGAAGTTAAATTCTCTTTCATTATCAACTCTTAAAATAATTTTGACAGGATTGGAATTAATATTAACAATTGAAAAAGACCAGTCGCTTTTTCCGTTGGATGTTATCTTAGAACCCAGGGCTCTAACGTTAATGGAACGTGATCGAATTTTATAAACATCTGAACCGGCGGGAAATAATTTTGTTAATAACGACCAACTGTAAAACCATGGTCGTAATTTCATTCCGTTCTTCTTATCACTCCACAATCCCCATTGAAAATCCGGATGACTGTTGTCATCCAGCATCCATGCAAGAACAGCATTGGCGCCGGAATGAACAGCTTGAATTGCATAATCGATCATGAAAACACCATAGTAATAGCTATTAATTTGTGTGCTTATTGCTGCAGATTGTCCGTCCCTCATTCCTGCTTCGGTTACAAAAAATAATTTCTGATTCGCTTTGGGATCAATTGATTTTGCATAATTCCACAATAATGTTAAATCAGTCTGAACACTACCCTTTGCAGTTCGGTCTTTCCACGCATACATGTGAACGTCATAAACATCGAACATGTAACGTGCTTCATCAACTGTGTTAAAAAACCATTCGTTATCGTTACTCTGACCCGGTCCAATAAATTTAATTTTCTTATCCAGTTCTTTATCCTTAAAAACCTGGAATAAATTTTCTGCGCCTGTTCGCCATCGTTCGAAATTTCCGACTTCATAATTAGGTTCGTTTACCAGACCAAAATATTTTATACATGTAAAACCTTTCCTGTTAATCAGGTAATCCAGGTAGGTTCCAATTACTTCTGCATATAAAGGATTATCCATTTTTTCAATTCCATCAACAGCAAGCCAGTCAACTTCAATTCCCCAGTCGGTAAGTATCACTTCAATTCCATTCTGCTGACAAAAATTTAAGTGGCGGTAAAGTAGCTGCATATCTCTATTTTCCCAATCGTAACCGAGAGATTTACTATAACACCATTTAGTTTGCATCATCACCCGCACAATGGGAATCTGCATCCATTTAATTCTCTCGCCAATTAATTTAAAGTCTTCCTCAGTAACACCGTTCAAATCGTATGCTCGTGAATCCCATTCGGCACCAAATCCTTTGAATTCTGTAACAGGTTGACTTGGATAGCTAATAACCAGATTAATTTTTTCAATTTCCTGAGTATAGATTGTTTGAATAAGTAAGAAGAATAAGAAAGTAATAATAGAAACCTTTCGAATCATAAATCCGCCAATTGTTTTTTCGTTATTATAAAATTAAGGAATTGTTGTTAATTTTGGTTAGGAAATAAATCGAGAGAAATTGGTAATTCCTGAGTTTTGGTTTTGAATTTAGGTAAAGTAAAACGGAAAGAAGAGCCGGCACCCACTTTACTTTCGACCCAGATACTTCCACCATGCTTTTCTATCATTTCTTTGCAGAGAGTAAGTCCAAGCCCTGTTCCCTTTTCGTTTGAGGTTCCATTCGTACTGTATTGAATCCCGATAGCGAATATTTTCCCAATGTCATTTTGATCAATACCAACACCGTTATCAATTACATTTACAACATAGAAGTTACCAGCTAATGAAGCTCTGAATTTTACATATCCGCCGGGATTAGTAAATTTTATTGCATTACTTAATAAGTTGTGTAAAACAGATCTGATCATATTTTCATCGGCAAATACAAGGCAATCTCTGTTAATCTCATTATGTAATGTTATATTCTTATTATTAGCATTCATCATCAAAAGGTTGCGGACTTCTTCAACTTCTGCCCACAAATTAATTTTTTCGGGGTTAAAATCACTTCTATTGGTTTGCAAACGCGACCATTCCAGTACATTAAGAAGCAAATTATATATATGTAAAGAGGAGGCTCTGATTTCTTTAATCAAATTTTTTCTGTAATCGTCGTCAAGCGTATCATATTCTTCGGAAAGTAATTCGGTAAATCCAAGGAGTCCCTGGAATGGGCTTTTCAAATCATGAGAGATAATTGAGAAAAACCTGTCCTTGGAAATATTGATTTCTTTCAGCTTTTCAATTTCTTCCATCAATCGTTCTTCAGCTTCTTTCCTTAATTTTATTTCATCCATAATACTGGAATTGATCTTTTCTAACTCACGGTTTCTGGATTCAATTTCTTTTTGAAGTGCTTCGCTTTTTCTTTTGTTAATCAAGAACCACGAACGAACTCCTATAACCAAAACTCCGGCAAACAGGATTATTATGAAATATCTAAAGAAATCCGATTGCAAGATTTGAAGCGTGGTTATTTCATAAACCACTGCAAGTCCAGCAGTATGTACTTGTTTATCTGTCTGTTGAGTTGAAGTGAATGTAATTTTATTTGAAAAGTCTAAATGCGATTTATTATTAAGCTGTTCAGTGCTGGAAGATAAATATCCAACAGCAATAAATAAGATTGCAGCAATGCAAAAAAATAGTTTGCGTAAAACAGGTATGTTATGCCCTTTATAAAACATTATAAATTAATTTAATCCCTTTGCTCTTTCAAAAGTCATACCGTTTAGTATTTCATTGAACATCGAAGAATAATTCATGTAACAAGTAAATAGAACATGTAAACTCTACATTTTCAACTATCAACAGGAGATGCAATAAACAACCGGGAAGAAAAGACCTAATTATTTTTTACAGTAGCATTTAAGAGAACCTGTAGTAGTCTGGAGGCTTCAATTGGTTTGGTTAAAAATTCATCAACTCCAGCATTAAACGCATTTTCCCTATCCTGTGGAAACGCATGAGCAGTTAAACAGATAACAGGTATGTGCTTAAATTCATCATTACTTTTTATTTCTCTGGTTAATTGTAAGCCGTCTTTAATTCCCTTAAGCGAGATATCCATTAAAATGATATCGAATTTGAATTTATTAATCAACGAATAAAAAGATTGATCGTTATCACAGATTTCTATTCTGAAATGCTCGGAGAACATTCTTCTATAAATGTACTGTGTATTTATATCATCTTCAACGAATAATAATCTTTTTTTCATGTTAATTAACGTTCGGAATATATTAGAGAAGAAAAACTCAGTAAAATTTTGGGGATAAATTGGTAAAAAAAAAGTTTAGATGCTATTTTAAATTAGCTTCTATCTTTATAAAATTATTGCTGATGTGAAGAATTAATTTTAGAAAGCCATTCATCATATTTATCTAAAATTATTTGTGGAGAATAGGTATACCAGGCGTAACCCGTCCGGCGTTCTCTTTCAACTTTATCCAGTGAGTAAACTTTAATTCCGTCTCTATTAGAAAACAATGGACGGTGTGTCCCGAGTTCATAAAATCTTGTCCAGATTGGAGGAGCAGAAGGATCTTCAACAACTACCTTATCTATGTTTGTAGAATGATAAATATATTGAGTCGGTTCTGCTTGAACTGTTTCGACTTTAATTCCAAAGATTTTACTATCCTCAAACCATTTAATAGCGGAGTTAATTGAATTGATAACCCGCTTATCAGGATTATCAATACTCATAAGGAACTCAACAATTTCCGCACTCTCCATGTTACATATAGAAGCCAGTTCATAAGTTCTTGCATTACGCGGTTCAAATGTAATATGATCATGCTGCTGACACCATGCGGTGAGTTTTTCATTTTCATAAATCTGGCAATTAAGAATACAATCGATTCCTTTTGTAAATGCCGTTTTTACCTTTTCATAATAATTATCATCAAGGTCAAGATATTCTTCATTACGGTTAACTATTTTTTGAAGAAATTTCATTATACCGATCATTGCACCATCATTGAAAGTAATGTGCTTCTGATAACCGGTAGTATCGGGGAAGAATTGAGGCCATCCGCCATTTGGATATTGTGCGGCTAAAATAAAATTCAGTCCTTTTAGAAAGCCAGTTCTGTATTTTTCTTCTTTTGTAATAAAATAAGCTTTTGCCAAATACTCGGCATGGTTATATGTAGCACCGTTATCAAATGTTGTATTTAATGATGATTTATCTTTTCTTAGGAATTCCTTCTGTTCATCAGTTAATATTGCAAGCACGTCATAGTTTTTTGCCCATCCGCCATTATCTTTTTGGAATAATAAAATATTATCAGCAATTGAAGTTATGTCGTTACGTTTATACCTCGGTTGATTCTTAATGGGGGTAATTATTTTTTCCTGGTCATTGATATCATACCAATGATGAGAGCTATCATAAAATCCCGATAGATTTATTTCTATTAACTTTTTTTCTTGAGCAGCAGAGCAATTAAGGAGAATTAATGAGATCAATAAGATTTTAAGAAGGTTCATTTAATTATTCAAATATTTTTTGATAACCAGATACTTTAATTCGCTATCGCCAACATTTTTAATTCCGTGTTCAACGTCCGATGGGCAATAAAGACTTGTCATAGGTCCAACAATTTTGGTCTTGCCGTCAAGGTAAAATTCAGCAGTTCCTTCAAGAACAAAAAAGAATTCATCCTCGGCATGTTTATGAGGCGGATGAGTTGCTGAATGTGGCGCAACAACACTCAATTTAACAGTTTTACCATCTGCAAAATTTTTATCGGCAAACCAGTACTGAAATCCGACTTTAGTAGCTTCGGTTTTAGTTGCATTAAATTCATTCACACAATTATCGATTGAATACTTTTTTACCGGTTGCTTATTCTCGGTTTGTGCTAAAGAATTTATAGAAGTGCTAAACAAAACTATTACAGAGAGAATTAAATAAGATTTCGATTTCATCTTCCCATCCATCCTCCGTCGACTGTAACGACGGTGCCATTTAAGTAATTTGAAGCATCCGAGCAAAGGAAAACTACTGTTCCCATTAAGTCTTCCGGTGTTCCCCACCTTCCCGCTGGAATTCTATCTAATATAGCTTTATTACGGACAGGATCTTCGCGCAACGGTTTAGTGTTATCGGTTGCAATATAACCGGGTGCGATTGCGTTAACGGTAACACCTTTAGAAGCCCATTCATTTGCAAATGCCATTGTTAATTGTTTAACGCCTCCTTTAGAAGCTGCATATCCCGGGACAAGTATTCCACCCTGGAATGAAAGTAGCGACGCGATGAAAACAACTTTACCATAACCGCGTTCAACCATATCACGCCCAAACTCACGTGTAAGAATAAATTGAGAAGTTAGATTTATTTCAATAACCTTATCCCAATAATCATCGGGATGTTCGGCAATTGGTTTTCGTAAAATTGTTCCGGCGTTGTTAACGAGAATATCGACCCTATTAAAATCCGATTTAACATTTTTTATGAATTTATATAGATCATCACGGTTGGAGAAATCACAAACATAGGCTTTAAATTTCTTTCCTGTAGCAGAAATCAATTTTTCAGTTTCCGAAAAATCACTTTCGTAAGAAACCGTAATAATATCAGCGCCGGCTTGTGCAAGTGCTAATGCATAGAATTGTCCAATGCCTCTATTACCGCCGGTAACAAGAGCAATTTTACCATCGAGTTTAAATTTTTCTAAAATCATTTTATATCCCTTCAGAACGATTATTTTAATTTATCCATTGGTATCCAGTCCATATCATCAAAAACCTGATTCTCGCCTCCCATCGCCCAAATGAATGAATAATTTTGCGTTCCGCATCCGGAATGCATAGACCAGCTTGTAGATAAAACCGCTTGCTCATTACGAATAATGATGTGACGTGTTTCTTCAGGTTCACCCATTAAGTGAAGAACAATTGCATCGGGTTTAATATTGAAATACATATAGACTTCCGAGCGCCGCTGATGCGTATGAGCCGGCATAGTATTCCATACGCTACCAACTTCAAGTTCGGTTAACCCCATTACAAGTTGACATGTAGGCATTGTGCCCGGATGGATATACTGATAAATTGTTCGCTTATTTGATGTTTCTACCGAACCTAACAATCTTGGTGTTGACTCACTGAATTTGATATGCTTAACAGGGTATTCTTTATGTGCAGGATAACTAACAAAATAAAACTTAGCTGGTTTAGAAGCGTTCTTACTTTCGAATTCAATATTTTTGGAACCTCTACCGATATATAAGCCATCACGGTTTTCCATCTTATATTTTTTACCATCAACATAAATTGATCCTTCATCACCAATATTAATTATACCTATCTCCCGTCTTTCAGCAAATTGATCTGCTGCCATCTCTTTTTTGGTGGCAACCAGTTTTAATTTTTTACCGGATGGAACAGCACTTCCTGTAATTGAACGATCTACATCGGAATAGACCATCGGGATTTTGTTTTTTTCAAAAAGATTCTCTATTAAAAATGATTTTCTTAATTCATCTGTTGTAAAATTTTTAAATCCATTCTGATCTGGAGAATAACGTACTTCCATTTTAACCTCTTTCTTTAAAACCATTTTTTAATTTTGTCGGCAACTTGAGCACCTGTAAATCCGAATTTTTCAGCAAGAGTTTTATAAGGACCGGAAGCACCAAAACTTTCCATTCCGATACAGAGTAATTTCTGTCTGAATGTATCACCCCATCCGGTCATTGTTGCTGCTTCAATAACAACAACAGGTACATCCGGAGGGAATAAATTATCTTTATAATCGGAGGACTGCTTGTTAAATACTTCACGAGAAGGAATAGAAACTACTCTTACTGATAAATCGGGTAATAATTTTTTTGCATCGCAAGCAACAGGAACTTCCGAACCACTTGCAGCAATTATTAAATCGGGTTTATTACTATTTTCTTTTGAAACTAAATAAGCACCTTTTAGAACATCCTCAGTTTTAAAACTAATTTCTCTTTCAAAAGCTTCAATTTTTTGTCTTGTTAGAATTAATGAAATCGGTCCGTCTTTATGGCGGAGAGCAAATGCCCACGCCATTGCCGTTTCAATACCGTCTGCCGGTCTAAATACGATTGAATTTGGAATTGCTCTTAATACTGCAAGATGTTCAACCGGTTGATGTGTGGGTCCATCTTCACCAACGAAAATACTATCATGAGTAAATACATAAATAACGGGGATCTTCATAATAGCAGCCAATCGAATTGTTGGGCGCATATAATCGCTGAACACAAAGAATGTTGCACCAAAAGCTTTGAATCCACCGTATAAGGTAATTCCGTTTAAGATCGCGCCCATTCCATGTTCACGGATTCCAAAGTGAAAATTTCTACCCATAAATTTAGCCGGTGCAATTGCATCGAATCCATTCATCATAGTATTAGTTGATGGTGCAAGATCAGCTGAACCACCAATGAAGTTAGGAACAAGCTGTGCAATCTTCTGAATTACTTTGCTCGATAATGTTCTGGTAGCATTTGGTTCCTTTGGTGCTGAAGCTAATAATTCTTCTTCCAGATTATCAGGTAAATACTGATTAATGTATTTCTCGAATAATTCTGATTTATCAGGATTAGCTTTCTGCCATTGGGCAAATTCATTTTGCCAGTTAGAATAAATTTTCTTAAGATCATTTTTTCTTGAAGCAAAGAGATTGGCAACTTCCTCCGGCACATAAAATTCTTTATCCTCGGGCCAGTTCAAATTTTTCTTTGTCGCAAGTAATTCATCCTTACCAAGAGGAGATCCATGTACTTCATGTGTATTTAATTTATTCGGGCTTCCAAATCCAATAACTGATTTAGTAATTATTAATGTCGGCTTCTCTTTTTCATTTTGCGCAGCAACAATTGATTTTCTAATTTCATCATGATTATATGCATCGGCTCTTAATACATGCCAGCCGTAACTTTCAAACCGCTTACCTACATCTTCGCTGAATGTAAGGTCTGTGTGACCTTCGATTGTAATACCGTTATCGTCATAGAAATAAATTATGTTGCCAAGTTTGAGATGCCCGGCAATTGATGCTGCTTCGGAGCTAACACCTTCCATTAAATCTCCATCACCGCAAATAGCATAGATATAGTTATCAAATAATTTTTCACCGAATCTTGCAGAAAGCATCTTAGAAGCGATTGCCATTCCAACACCATTACCGAATCCCTGTCCTAATGGACCAGTAGTAGTTTCAACTCCGGGTAGATGTCCGTATTCAGGATGCCCAGCAGTTCTGCTTCCCCATTGTCTGAACGATTTCAAATCATCCAGTGTGCAATCGTAACCACTTAAATGAAGCAACGAATAGATTAGCATTGAACCATGTCCGGCAGATAAAACAAACCGATCGCGGCTTATCCATTGAGGATCATCGGGATTATGTTTTAGAAATTCAGTCCACAATATAGTTGCAACGTCTGCCATACCCATCGGCATACCGGGATGCCCGCTATTTGCTTTTTGAACTCCTTCTGCTGCTAAAATTCTAATTGTGTTTGCAGTAAGTTTTTTCAATTCGAGGTCTGTCATAGTTGATCCATAAAATTGTTTACTCAAAATTACACATTATAAGTTGACGATGCAGTAGTTCCACCTCTGCCGGTCCAATTTGTATGGAAGAATTCACCACGTGGTCTATCCACTCTTTCATAAGTATGAGCTCCGAAATAATCTCTTTGTGCCTGAAGAAGATTAGCAGGAAGTCTTCCATTTCTGAATCCGTCAAAATAATTCAGTGCGGTTGAAAATGCCGGAACCCATATTCCGTTTGTAACAGCTGCGGCAACAACTCTGCGCCAGGATTCCTGTGATGATTCAATCTTCTCTTTAAAGAAAGGATCGAGAAGAAGGTTAGAAAGGTTTGGATTTTTATCGAATGCTTCTTTAATCTTACCAAGAAATACAGAACGGATGATACATCCTCCGCGCCACATCAATGCAATTCCGCCGTTATTAAGGTTCCATCCATATTCTTTTGCAGCATATCTCATCAATACATAACCCTGAGCATACGAAACAATTTTAGATGCATAGAGAGCTTTACGAAGATCCTCAATAAATTGTTTTTTATCTCCGTTAAAATTTGGTTTTGGTCCGTTTAATACTTTCGATGCTTCAACTCTTTCATCCTTCATTGAAGAAAGAGTTCTTCCATAAACAGCTTCGCCTATCAATGTTAAAGGGGCGCCAACATCTAAGGATGCAAGAACAGTCCATTTACCTGTTCCTTTTTGTCCGGCTGTATCAAGAATTTTTTCAACTAGAGGCGATCCGTCTTCATCCTTGTAGGCAAGGATATCGCGTGTAATTTCAATCAGATAACTATCTAGTTCACCTTCATTCCACTCCTTAAATACATTATACATTTCATCGTAATTAAGTCCAACATAATCCTTTAATATTTGGTAAGCTTCGCAGATTAACTGCATATCGCCGTATTCAATTCCGTTATGAACCATCTTAACAAAATGTCCGGCACCATTTTCACCAACCCAATCGCAGCATGGAGTTCCATCTTCTACTTTAGCAGCAATAGATTGGAAAATCGGTTTAACATGTGGCCACGCAGAAGGTGAGCCTCCGGGCATAATAGATGGACCTTTAAGTGCCCCTTCTTCACCGCCTGAAACTCCAGTTCCGATGTAAAGGAATCCTTTCTCTTCAACATATTTAGTTCTTCTTATTGAATCCGGAAAGTGTGAATTCCCACCGTCTATTATTATATCTCCTTTTTCAAGATGAGGGATTAATAATTCAATGAAGTCATCAACCGGTTTGCCGGCTTTAACCATCAGCATTATTTTACGAGGTCTTTTTAATGAAGCAACAAGTTCTTCTATTGATGAAGTACCAATTATTTTTTTCCCCTTACCGCGTCCATTGACAAATGCATTAACTTTATCAACAGTTCGATTATAAACGGCAACAGTAAAACCATGACTTTCCATGTTCAATACAAGATTTTCACCCATCACTGCTAAACCGACCAAACCGATATCTGCATTAGCTTTTAATTCACCTTTTTGCATTTTACTACTCCTTAATTTATTCAGTTATTAAAACGATCTTTATGCGCCCATAAACCGAGTGCTGGATTAGAAATAAAAAATATTTCTTCACCATCGGGCATAGTATTAAATCCATCTATCAATTTATCAGGATTATATTTTTTCATTACTTGAGTTAAATCAGCATATCCAAAATTCACACTTTCTATTTCTTGTTTTGTAAGGTTACCCGGACAATAAGTAATTGTAAATCTATTTTCAGATGAACCATGAATAAGATGAGCTGCGGCACTTAAATTATTTTTAAGTTCATAATTATCATTAACGAATTGCAAA
>CAZEBL010000003.1:0-1248 GCA_964510325.1 uncultured Melioribacter sp.
CTCCATTCCATCAAACAGGGCAACATTTGAATATGATGTGTCTGTAACTAATCCGTTCCTTACAATTAATATACCTTCATCAAAAGAACAGTTAGCGTTTTTTACTAACCCATCGAGTTCTGACCTATCGGAGTATTTATAGCTGTAATCAATATGGTTGCATTCAACAAGAATTAATCTATTTATTGGTTTAAGGATATATCTAGCAAAGCTTATTCCTTTTATGGATGAATCATAAACGACTTTACACTTTACAACCCCGGAAGAATATTCTTGCGGTACTTTAATTATCTCTTCCAGAAAAACAGTTTGATTTATACCGAATAGAATCTCGCGGGATCGATTAAAGCGATCGTTATGGTAGCCGATGTCACAAAGTGCACCATCTTTTATTTTAATTGTCTCAAATAATAGCGACATATACTTTATCAATTAATTCATTGTATTCTGACGAAGGATCGCTTAGAAAAGTTATGCCACCGCCGCTCTTAAAGTAATACTGATTTCCGACTTTTTCAATGAAGCGGATCATAACGGCACTCTCTAAATTATTACCGTCGAATATTCCAAATACCCCCGTATAAAAACCGCGATTATAATTTTCCGCTTCCTTAATTATTTCAACAGTTTTCTTTTTAGGTGCACCGCTTATTGATCCGGCCGGAAGAAGATTAAAAATAATTTCACCAATTTGTGAATGATAATTCTCAGGCAAGTCGCCGCTTATTTTTGAGCTGACCTGAAATAAGTTTTTCTGATTGGTTCTTATTTCCTCGATGTATCTAAAATCTTCAACCACAACATTTTGGGCTACAATACTCAGGTCGTTACGTATGAGATCAACAATTGTTACATGTTCTGCCAATTCTTTTTCGTCATTCAGAATTTTCTCTTTAGCATTCGGTATTGATGCGTCGATCGTTCCTTTCATTGGAAATGAATAGATCTTTCCATTTTCAATCTTTACAAAACATTCGGGAGAAAAAACTACAAATCGGTCATCATAATAAAGCTTATATTTTGCCCGACTCGAATAAAAGATTTCAAGTAAACTGAAGTTTATTTCTATTCTGGTGGGGAACGTAAGATTGCATAAATAAGTATTCCCGGCTTCGATGTGATTCATTACAATTCTGAAAGCATGACTGTAATCATCATAGCTTGGCGGTAATTTCTTAAAAGACAATTCTTTTGTTGTGGTTAATCCAAAATTGTCCAAAAAATACATTTTTATAAATCCAGAAATTA
>CAZEBL010000003.1:1258-13515 GCA_964510325.1 uncultured Melioribacter sp.
CTTCGCATCGTTTACGTTGTAAAGAATTTTACCCGAATCGACTTCGTCGAGCTTTATGATATGCGGACTTTCCATTTCAAAATCTATTATAAATAGAAAAGGAATTTTTTCCCTTCCATATTTATTCATTAACTCGATCGCTCTGCTTTTATTTTCCATTCTTAAGATTATATTAGTTGGTAGCTAATTTATGAAAATCGTACAAATGAAATTGCTAATAGTAGATAATTACGACTCATTTACTTTCAATCTTGTTGAACTGATTAGAAAAACCGGTTATAATGATTTTGAAGTAATAAAAAGTGATAAAATAATAATTGATGAGATTGATCGTTTTGATAAAATACTCTTTACGCCGGGACCCGGCTTGCCAAAAGATTTTCCGGTAATGTTTGAAATACTTAAGGCGTACGAAAAAAAGAAGAGCATCTTTGGTGTCTGTCTTGGTCATCAGGCGATAGGTGAATTCTATGGCGCCACACTTATTAATCACAAAAACGTTGTTCATGGAATTAAAAAATCTGTAAATATCATTAATAAGGGCGAGATTTTATTTCGGAAAATTCCGGATAAAATAGACGCCGGACTTTATCACTCGTGGTTTGTATCCGATATAAATTTCCCTTCAATGCTTAAAATAACCGCGGTTTCAGAAGACAATATTATTATGGCGTTAACTCACGCAACGTATGATGTGCGCGGTGTTCAGTTCCACCCGGAATCTATTATGACCGGATATGGACAAAAGATAATCGAAAACTGGCTTAATAGATAATGTTCTTCACTAATTTATAATTGGTTATTTTTGTTAAGCGTCTTTTCATAATTTTCAAACTAACTCTAATCAGGGAACTGTTATGAATTCTCTTTCAAACTTTTTTTATCCTAAAACAATCTGCATTCCGGGGGCTTCAACAAAAGAGAAAAGTATTGGTTATGAGTTATTAAAAACAATTAAGGTTTACGGTTACAAAGGAAGTGTTTTTCCTGTTAATCCAAAAGCCGATGAAATTCTCGGTTACAAATGTTATCACTCAATAGAAGAGATTGAAGAGCAAATTGATTTAGCAATAATTGTGGTTCCAAAACAGTTTGCAGAACAGACGATCGACTCGCTGCTGAACAAGAATGTTAAATCTATTGTCCTTATTACCGCCGGTTTTAAAGAGATTGGAAAAGAAGGCGAAGAGCTTGAGAAAAGAATTTTAGAAAAAATTAAAAAAGAAGGCGCACGACTTGTCGGACCTAATTGCATGGGTGTTATAAACACACTTGAAGAAATAAAACTGAATGCAACTTTTGTAGCAGAAAAACCCGAATGCGGCGCAATCGGATTTTTATCTCAAAGCGGGGCGCTCGGTGCCGCAGTTTTAAATTCATTGCGCGAAACAGATATTAAGTTTGCTCACTTTATAAGCGTTGGTAATAAAGCAGATATTAACGAGAACGATTTTATAAGTTATTGGCAGAGCGATGATAATATTAAAATAATTACATGCTATCTGGAAAGTTTTGTTAACGGCGAAGATTTTATTCTCCCTTTTATTAAGGGAGAAATAACAAAGCCCTCAATTGTTCTGAAAGCCGGAAAATCAGAAAGCGGAATGAAAGCAGCGTCATCCCACACTGGTGCTTTAAGCAGTAATGATAAAATTATCGATGCACTTCTTAAACAATTTGGTATTATACGCGCAGATGACCTTAACGAACTTTTTAATACCGCAAAGGGATTTGAAAATTTTCCGCTTCTGGATGGAAATAGAATTGCCGTGGTTACAAATGCCGGAGGTCCCGCTATTCTATGCGTTGATAAAATTGAGAAAGAAGGACTTAAACTTACTCAGTTTTCTGACGACACTAAGAATAAATTGAGGGAAATTGTTCATCCGGAAGGAAGCGTTTCTAATCCGGTTGATTTGTTGCCGGGTGGAAATTCCGATGTTTACAAAAAAGTAAACGAAATTGTTGCGGCAGACGAAAATGTTGATGCTGTAATTTCAATTTTTGTTGAACCGGTTATGGTTTCTCCTTTCGAAGTTATTGAAAGTGTCTATTCAATTGATTGCGGGAAACCGATACTTCAGGTTGCAATGCCTCTGCCAGAGTTCTGGAATAAGTATCGTAGCGAATCAAAGAAAAAACTTCCCTTATTTAAAAACCCCGAGGATCCAGCCGAAATTCTGTCTAATATGATTTTCTATTCTAAATCGATAAATAAACTCAAGTCCAATCGAGCTGAATATTTGACCTTAATTTCAAGAAAGGGAATCCAAAATAAAAATCTATCGAATGGATTCTTATCATCGGAAGAAGTAAGCAAAACATGCAGCGAATATAATCTGCCAGTTGTAAAACAAAACTTTGTTAAACCCGGGGAGCTGAAATTTTATAAACCGGAAGTTTACCCGCTGGTTATCAAGGGAATAAGTAGAGATGTAATTCATAAATCCGAACTTGATGCTGTAAAACTTAACATTAACTCAAAGGAAGAATTATTATTCAAAGCGGATGAAATAGAAAGCAGCTTTAATAAGAAGGGAGTAAAAGTCGAAGAATTTTTGATACAACCCCAGATCTCTATTAAGCACGAATTGATAATAGGTGGTTTCCGCGATCCATCATTTGGTCCGGTGATAATGTTTGGCTCCGGCGGTAAATATGTTGAGGTGTTCGAAGATACATCAATGAGGTCGTGCTATTTGTGTGACGAAGATATTGAAGACATGATAGACGAAACAAAGATTGGTAAAATACTTAGAGGTGTTAGAGGCGAATCACCGGCAGATCTTAAGAAGCTAAAGGAAATTATTAAAGCATGTGCATTGATGATGATTGAAAACAACAATATATCGGAGTTTGATTTGAATCCGCTAATAGTAAGTGCTGACAACAATTTTCTTACGGTAGATGTGAGAATTAAGATTGCATAATTGGCGGTCTACTGAATTTTCTTTTACTTATTTTTGAATGACAATTAATTCTGATTTAATATGAAGATAGCCTTTCTCTCAAGTGAAGTATTTCCATATGCAAAAACCGGTGGATTGGCGGATGTTGCCGGATCCCTTCCGAAAGAAATTTCGGCTCTCGGACACGAAGTTAAAGTCTTTATGCCTAAGTATAATACCTTTGGCGAAGTTGAATATGGATTACATTATCAATGGGATTTAGGCGAGATTCCCGTCCGGGTTGATGGACGTGTTCATTCTGTTCATGTTCATAAATCAAATCTGCCGGATTCAAAAGTAGAAATCTATTTTATTGATTGTCCTTACTATTTCCACAGGTTTAGAATTTATACAAACGATTTTGACGAAGACGAAAGATTTATTCTTTTTCAAAAGGGAGTTATCGAAGTAATCCAGCATTTGCAGTGGAAACCGGATATTATTCATTGCAACGATTGGCAGACATCACTAGTTCCATTGCTCGTTAAGGACAATTATTCCTGGGACAGAATGTTTGATGGAACCGCGACTGTTTTGTCAATTCATAATGTTGCTTACCAGGGAAGGTTTGCCAAAGACAGCTTTTCTAAAGCGGAGATAAAAGAAGAATATTTCTTGCATGGCGGAATTGGAGAATATGAAGGGGGAGTAAATTTTCTTAAGACCGGAATTTATTCAGCTGATGTTATAAACACCGTAAGCGAAACATATGCAAAAGAGTTACTAACCCCCGAATATGGTTATGGGATGCAAGCATCATTAGCAAGTCGTAAAAATGATCTGTATGGAATTCTTAACGGAATCGATTATAATATCTGGAATCCCGAAACCGATCCTTTTATTCCGCACAAATATTCAGCAAATGATCTATCCGGTAAATTGCAGAACAAAAAATATCTTCTTAATCACATGCATCTTCCTTTTGATGAAAATGTTCCGTTAATTGGAATAGTATCTCGACTGGTTGCTCAAAAGGGATTTGATATAATTGCTTACGCGCTTAACCACTTGATGGAGCTAAATGCCCAATGGGTTATACTCGGCAGCGGTGAATATAAATACGAAGAGATGTTTCAGCATGCAAGAAATCATTATCCAAATAAAGTTTCTGTTTACTTCGGGTTTAATAACGAGCTTGCTCATTTAATTGAAGCGGGCGCAGATATTTTCTTAATGCCGTCTCACTACGAACCTTGCGGATTAAATCAAATCTACTCACTTAAATATGGCACTGTTCCCGTTGTTAGAAAAACCGGAGGGCTGGCAGATACGGTTCAGGATTGGAATGAGTTTCTTGCTCAGGGCAAAGAGATTGGAACGGGCTATTCATTTAATGATTATACTGCAAATGCATTGATTCACTCTGTTCAGAGAGCAGTAAATGATTTTCATCTTAAAGATGTCTGGAAAAAAATTCAGCTTAATGGAATGAGCAAAGATTATTCCTGGAGGCGTTCAGCAGAGAAGTATATTAATCTTTACTCTAAAGCAATTTACAATAGAACCCATCATCAATAAACTATTACAATTAATTTTTTTTTACCTCTCTTGACTATTAAAAGACTTTTTGTATTTTAAGATGAAGGTTAAAACAATAGAGAAATGTCCTAAAATACTGATCTGAAATCCTTAAAGTATGCGATTCCAAGAGAAATAATTTAGCAATTTAGTCCAAGCTTTTTACCCTTCGTTTGATCTGATAACTGGTCACTAATATAAACCAAATTACTATAAACAATTAGAAACAAAAATAATCTAACCAAGAAAGGAGCATCTCGATATGAAAAAAAATGTTACTATATTTTTTCTGCTTCTGTTTTTTTCTTCACAAATCATAAAAGCACAATGGACTAAAGTAAGCGGGCAAACAGCTGGAGTAGGGGGAAATCTATTTTCGCATATATCAACACTGTTTTTGACGGGATATTTCAGCGGATTTAAAATGTATCGTTCGGATAATGGCGGCACAACATGGACGAGCATTGCTGATAAATTTCCTTACGATGTCTATTCAGTATTTAGTTATAAGGAAGAAGTTTTTGCAGTAACAACAACTCTTGGTTCGGGCATATATCGTTTTTATGTTTCGAATGATAATGGAGTTATCTGGTCGGAACGATCAAACATTCCCTCCGTTACAGGGAATGGAGCAATTCTTACAATGACTGCAGATGGAAACACACTATATGCAGTCTCTAACCGGAAATCTTTTTATACATCGACGAGTAACGGTTCTACCTGGACTGAAAAAATTATAACTACGTCTGCCAGCGGCAATCTTGTTTCTTTCGCCGCAAGCGGAAATAATTTTGTTTCTGTTATTTTGGGAACCGGAGCGGTAGTTTCAACAAACGGCGGTCAAACATGGGAAACTAAAAATCCCGCCGGCGTTACTATTTCTTCAGTCTACTATTTTAACGGCAATGTATATGGAATCCCATCAGGAGGTGCAATATTCAAATTCAATAACAATACTAAAAACTGGGACGCGGCATCTGGACTTCCGGATGTTCTTTCATTTGAAATCCCTAAGACAATGACCGGATACGGCAACCTGCTTTTTGTTTACTATGTCGGTTTTCTAACAAGCCAGGGGTCTGTCTATTCTTCCAGCGATGGAGGTTCGAGCTGGACGAAACTAACCACAACTGGCTTGCCGGCAACCGTTAGTCCAGGGGTATCGATTAGTGCAATAACAGCAACCTCAACAGATCTATTTCTTTACAACCAAACTCAAACCGGGTCAACTGTTGATGAATCAAAAACAGGACTTTATAGGATTGGAATCTCACCAACATCAATAGTTTCTTTTGATACTTTGCCGAGTCAATTCTCTTTATCACAAAACTATCCAAACCCTTTTAACCCGACAACAAAAATCCATTTTTCAATACCAAAATCAGAAAGAGTTTCTTTAAAAGTTTTTGATATAATGGGCAGAGAAGTTGCAAATCTGGTTGATGAATTATTACCGGCGGGAAACTATTCGTATAATTTTGATGGCGCAAAACTAAGCAGCGGAATTTATTTATATCAATTTAAGTCAGGTGGTTTTGTACTAACAAGAAAAATGAATCTAATAAAATAAATTCAAGAATTTAAAAGATTTTATCAGAATCAACAAGATTTGTTCTTTTGTTAAAAATAATGACAGAAGATTACTTTCGTTCTTTCGAAGATTTTCATAATTTAACAACTATAAACTATAATCCGATTGGTGCAAAATGAAAACAGAATTGAAATTGTTTGCAATTATTCTTTTTTTTATTACAACAGAGGTTAATGCACAATGGCAGAAAATACTTGAAAGAAATTTGGGAAATACCGGGAAACTGCTTATGCATGAGTCGACGCTTTTTCATTATGGGACCCAAACTTTCCGATCTACAAATAACGGGGATACGTGGACTGAAATTACATCGTCGTTTCAATCGCCTGTAAAAAACATGGTTAATGCCGGAACAAGTATTGTGGCAATGGTTTTTTTACAAAGCAGTAATCGCTACGCATTTTATTTTTCGAATGATAATGGAGTAAGCTGGGCTCAAACACCATCTCAAATAACACCTCCAGCCAACGCCAACATTATTAACCTTACATATGAAAACAACGAACTATTTGCCGTGACCGATAGATCCTCCTTCTTCCGGTCTTCTGACAAAGGAAATACTTGGACAGAGTTTGTGGTGGATAATGTAAAAATACTTGGCGGAACGGATGTTGCTTCATCCGGAAGCAGATGGATCTATACATGCACTATTGACGGTGCGTTTGTCTCTAATGAATCTAAAACCTCTTGGACACAAATTAATCCCGATATTTCAGTATCGGGTAAGTTAAGGGGGGTCTATTATAATAACGGATATTTTTTTGGTTATTCAAATGTTGGTTTAGTTAGAATGCCATTAAATCTAAGCGGCTGGACCAAAATCCAATCGGGTCTTCCCATTGTACTAAATCAGCCCCCAACAATTAGAGATATACAAGGCCGCGGCAACAGTCTTTTTATTTCAGTAGTACTTGCCGATGGAAATCAGGAGGTCTATCAATCGGATAATAACGGTGAAACTTGGCAAAAATTAAGCTCGGCGTTACCCCCGGGAAATCAAGTTGAAAATTATAACATTGCAGTTAATTCATCCTATGCTTTTCTTTACCATTTCTCTGCTGGTGTCGTACCTTTCGGTTTATATAGAACCCCCGTACAAATAGCAGCCACTATTAAAAAACTTGAGGAAATTCCTTCGGAGTTTTCACTAAAGCAGAATTACCCCAATCCGTTCAATCCATCCACAAAAATTCAATTCGCTATTCCAGCATCACAAAGAGTTTCGTTAAAAGTATTTGATATAACCGGAAGGGAAGTTGCAAATCTAGTTGATGAATTTTTATCTGCTGGAAATTATTTGTATGATTTTGATGGCTCAAAACTAAGCAGCGGAATTTATTTTTACAGATTGATATCTGGAAATTTTAGTGAAATAAGGAAAATGACTTTAATTAAATAGTTTATTGCATATTGTAACCCCGGCAAAAGTGTCGGGGTTTCTTTTTAGGTAATAATTTCAAACCGCGAATAGTAATTTCTGACTCAAATCAATATATCAAATCATTTTGAAACAGTACCTCATTAAACCAGCCCCAAAAATCAGTCAAAAATCAACATTTCATTAAGGCATACATATTGAAAAGTAATAGACAAATAAGCACTCTCTTTGGAAAGCAATACCCCTCGAAAAGCTTTCTGGATGGCGGCGGTTATTTTGGTGAACAACACTCGGCTGGGTTGTTTGCTGAGATTTCCGCCCTACTCTTTTAAACGGACCTTTTAATTAATTAACAAATCCTGGCAATCCAAAAAAATTGGTTCTTACTCATAATTTGTTTAATTTTGCGCACTTTCAAATGGAATAAAGGATAAATATGAAACGCACATTTCAGCCAAGTAAAACCAAAAGAAAGAATAAACACGGTTTTCGCGAAAGAATGACATCAAAGAATGGTCGCAAAGTACTTGCACGCAGAAGAGCAAAAGGAAGAAAGAAATTAACCGTTAGCGACGAAAAATAATTTCTCTTCTTTGGTAAGTTATATTGTACTTTTGGATAAAATGTTGTTTGTTATAACCTCGCATTTAATGGCGAGGAGGAATAATTGAAACAGTTTGGTCTTTCTTCATTAGAAAGAATCAAAAGTAAAAAAGAATTCGAATTAGTTTTTACAAGGGGAGAAGTTTTTTTTTCCTCTTCTAATCGATTAAAAACCACTTTTTTTATTGAAAGAAATCCGGATAAAATCGGGATTAAGGTGGCATTTGCTGTTTCAAGAAAATCCGGTAATGCCGTCTGGAGAAACAGAGTTAAGAGACTTTTAAGGGAAGTTTACCGTCTTAATAAAAGCCAGATTAAATCTGATTGCTGGCAAAAAGGATTCAAAATATTTATAGTTTTTTCTCCGGGCAATTTAAATCAAATGAATAATAAAAAAATTTATCTGAAAGATATTGAAGTTGACGTTGTTGATCTTTTGAATCAGATAAGATCGAAACTATAAGATGCGATCAATTTTTATTTACTTAATAAAACTATATCAGAAATTAATTTCGCCAATGTTTCCCCCCTCGTGCCGATTTTATCCAACCTGTTCGGAATATGCGGTTCAGTCTTTCGAAAAATATGGTGTGTTTAAAGGGGGGGCCAAATCCGTCTGGCGAATTTTAAGATGTAATCCCTTCAATAAAGGGGGTTACGATCCAGTTGAATAATTTATAGGAATTTTAATGGATAAAAATACCACACTTGCGTTCATTCTAATAGGAGTTATTTTAGTTGTATGGCTCTATATGAATTCACCAACTCCTCCTCTCCAGCAACCGAAAAAAACGGATTCAACTTTAGTTAAAAAAGATACAGTTGAAGCAAAACCGGTTCAGGAATCTGTAAAAAAAGAAACTGAACAGATTGAATTATCTCCATTTGGAGAACTTCCGGAACAGAACGAAAAAATAGTTACGATTGAAACCGACCTTGTTAAGCTTGAGATGACAAGTAAAGGTGCAAGAATTAGGAAATATTACCTTAAAAAGTATGGTACATGGTATCGTTATGATGTTAAGGATACATCCAATTTTTATGACCGTCACGTTCAATTAGTTAACCCCGGTAAGGGCGGCGACTTTAATATTATTTTTGTTACAAAGGAAGGTAAACTTGTTAATACCTCGGTTCTCGATTTTAATTCCGAACTAAAAAATCATTACTACAAAATATCCGGTTCGGATTCTTTACAATGTGTTTATGAATTTAAAACTCCCGACAACAGATTTATCCGTAAAAATTTTGTTTTCTATGCCAACGATTATGCTACAAGAGTAGATGTTGAACTTGAGAACATGAATGATATTATAAGCAGCTTCAGGTACGATGTTGTCTGGTCGAATGGAATTAATTTCACAGAAAAGAATTCAGTTGACGAAGCAAATTTTTCTAATGCAAGTTTATATGCCGGCGACGAGCAGGTAATAATAGACGCCGGGCACAGCGGCGAAAAAGTTACTAAAGATATAAATGGCAAAGTAGATTGGGTTGCTGTTAGAAATAAATATTTTGTTGTGGCGATAGCGCCCGAGCAGCCAAGCAACGAAGGCGGCGCTTATTTTGAAGGCGTTGGAAATCAGAATAAACTTGGCGTTAGGGAAACTTATAGCGCAAGTATAAAAATGCCTTTCAAAAACGAGAAGCTTCAAAAAGACTCTTTTAAACTTTACATCGGACCAATTGATTATGATATACTTAAGAAATATGGAAACAACTTTCAGGCAATTGTAGATTTTGGAAGTTTCTTCGGGCTGCGCTTTGTGATAAGACCAATTTCCGAATTTGTTTTGTTGCCGCTGCTTCAATTCCTGCATAGTTTTATTCCAAACTACGGACTTGTGATAATTGTCTTTTCAATACTCATAAAGATTGCGCTTCATCCATTAACAAAGCAAAGCTTAAAATCGATGAAGAAGATGCAGCTTCTTCAACCAAAGATTAATGAACTAAAGGAGAAGCATAAAGACGATCCTCAAAAAGTTCAGAAAGAAACAATGAAGCTCTATTCTACCTATGGAATTAATCCTATGGGCGGATGTTTGCCGATGCTTCTTCAGATGCCAATATTAATTGCGTTGTGGAGCTTGTTTAATGTTGCAATAGATATACGGCAGCAACCGTTTATGTTGTGGATAAATAATCTTTCTGCACCCGATATTATTTACAGACTCCCATTTAAAATTCCATTGTTTGGAATAGATGTTGTAAGCGGCCTTGCACTGCTTCTTGGAATTACAATGTTTATTCAGCAGAAAATGAGTGTTAAAGATCCCTCTCAAAAAATGCTCGTTTATTTAATGCCCGTTATGTTTACAGCGTTATTTATGACGTTCCCTTCCGGGCTAAACCTTTATTATTTCATGTTCAACCTGCTTTCAATCGGTCAGCAATATTATGTTAATCATAAAAAAGGCGATGGCGAGCTTGTTCCTGTTGAAAATCCAAAACAGAAAAAAGGATTTATGGCTAGAATGATGGAAGCCGCGGAAAAACAAGCAAATGAACAGAGAAAATCCGCACAAAAGAAAAGATAAATTTCAGCTTCCATCAATAACAGATTGTTTGCGATGGAAGCAATTTATTTATAGACAACTATAATGTTTAGACCTGGCAAAATATCGGTTGCAATTTTATTGACGGCCTCGTTTCTTTTTGGACAGAGCAAAGAGACCCTTAAATTACAACTCGAAACAAAACGTCTTCCATTCGATTTAACGATACAGGTTCCGGTAAATCTTCCAAGAGTAGGTCTTGCTCTAAGCGGCGGCGGTGCGAGAGCTTTATCCCATATCGGAATTTTGCGCGCACTGGATGAAGAGCAAATTCCGGTTGATATAATTGTGGGAACAAGCATGGGAAGTATTGTAGGCGGGTTATTCGCCTCGGGGTATTCTCTCGAAGAGCTCGACTCTATTGCATTGAATACAAAATGGAATGAACTATTCACTGTTGAGCAATCGAACAGGAATGAGCTTTTTGTTGATCAAAAAATTACAGAAGATAAAGCAATTTTTTCCCTTCGTATTGATGGATTTACACCGGTTCTTCCCAAATCACTAAGCACCGGAGAACGCGGTGCAAATTTTCTAAACTTACTTGCACTTAATGCACCAATAAAAGCAGAAGACTTTAACAATCTTAAGTTCAGATACAGAGCAATTGCAACAGATCTGGTTTACGGAAGGAAATATATTTTCGATCAGGGACCTTTGGGAGTTGCAATGCAAGCAAGCTCTTCAGTAACTCTTCTTCTACCACCGGTTATTAATGACACATTAACACTTGTTGATGGCGGGCTTGTTGCAAATATTCCTGTTAAAGAGACAAGAAAACTCGGTGCCGATATTGTAATTGCTGCTAATGCTGTTAGTCCACTTTATGAAGAAAGTGAATTGAAATATCCATGGGTAATAGCAGATCAGCTTGTTAGTATTCCAATGCAGATACTTAATGAACAACAACTGGAGGAAGCTGATTTTGTAATTCAACCGGAATTGGGAAATCATAAAAATTCCGATTTCTTTTTTATAGACTCCCTTATGAACAAGGGTTACCAGAGCGCAAGACAAACTGTTGCTTCAATAAAAGAAGAAATTGAAAATCAGTATAAAACCAATCTTAATCTAAAAGAAAAAAAATATTATAATGTTTTTATTAAAGATGTTCCTCTCGAATTACGTAATTATTTTTTCCCGGAGAAAGTTAGAATCGATTCCCTTTCAAATCTGGATATACTTTATGAAATGTATAAGGTTCAGAGGTTGGGTGATTACAGGAATATTTATGTTGAGTTAGAACCGATCGGCAACTCAACTCATTTGAGTTTAATTACCGAGAAGAACCGGGAAGTTTCTTATTATGAAATAGTCGGTGTTTCAATTTTCAATAGAGAAGAACTTGCAAGCAAACTATACGGCCTTATCAATAAACCGTTCAATTCGACTAAAACACTTAATGCCGCCCTCGAAATTTTACGCGAGTATAAGAAAGATGGTTATATACTTGCCAGAATTGAAAAAATTGGCTTTGAAGAAGAAACTGGCATTTTGCATATTCTTATAGACGAAGGACAAATCTCAAAATTGAATGTTGTAGGCAACATAAAAACAAAAGAAAATATAATTACACGCGAGCTTGCAGTTAATGCCGGTGATTATTTGCGATTCCAGGATGCACAGAAGGGATTAACAAACTTAAGAAGCACTAATTTATT
>CAZEBL010000003.1:13525-30899 GCA_964510325.1 uncultured Melioribacter sp.
CTCCAATCAGAAAAATCCAACGAAGGGAACGAACTAAAAGTGGTTGTTAAAGAAAAGCCGTCAAGTATTTTGCGTTTCGGGATGAGGATTGATAATGAAAATTCAACACAGTTATCTTTAGACATTAGAGATGTGAATTTCCTTGGCACAGGAACCGAGGTTGGAACAATATTATCCGGCGGTATTCGTAACAGGTCTTATATTTTAGAACATCGCGCCAATAGAGTTTTTGAAACGTATTTTACTTATCGGGTAAGAGCATTTTACGATTTTAATGATGTAAGCGTCTATTCCGATGACCCACCTAAAGCACACAACAGATTTTCGAGAAGCAAAACCGGAGAATACAGACAAATATTTTACGGAGGTTCGGTAAGCGTTGGTTCTCAAGTAGGAAGATTCGGGCATATTTCTGCCGAAGCGAAATATCAGAGGGATGCAATAAAAAGTAAATATGACTATTCGGGCCCAACATACAATAACCTCGATATAACGAGTTTGCGGTTCTCTCTTATAATCGATTCACAGGATTCATACCCATATCCAACGGACGGATTTTTAATTAAAACATATTACGAAACAGCGCAAACCGCACTTGGCGGAGATGTAAGTTACACCAAATTCTTATTTGATTATAAAAGCATACTTGGGCTAAACGCTCCAAATGCATTTATCTTTCACGGAGTGATCGGCTTTTCAGATAAAACTTTACCACTTAGCCAGCACTTCTCGTTCGGTGGACAAAATATGTTTTTCGGATTCCGTGATTTCGAATTCAGGGGACGGCAAATTTTTATTTCGTCACTCGAATATATGCACAAGTTACCATTTAAGATTTTTTTCGACACATATTTAAAATTCCGTTACGATCTCGGTTCTGCATGGGCTGAACAGGAACAGATAAGGTATAAAGATTTACGCCACGGTATGGGCGCTACTATTTCATTTAACACACCAATCGGCCCGGCGGATTTTTCGGTCGGCAAGAGTTTCTACATATCCGAAGCGTTGCCCAAAAGTAAAACTGTATGGGGACCAACGTTTTTCTACTTCACAATAGGTTATTACTATTAAGGTAAGGTTCTGTTCAGGAGCTTTCTCTTTCCGCGGCTTTATTAGCAAGCGCTAAATATTTCGACGCATTGTTCAAATCGTTCGTTTTCTTATAAAGTTCTGCGAGCGAAAAATAGACAATGCTTTTTCGATTTACAGATGGAATAAATGAATCGACCAGCTCAAGAATTTTTTTATTACTTGGTAAATCGATATCTCGGTTGTAAAGGTTAATCATTTCTAAAAGAGGTTCGTGAGAAGAAGGATTGGATTGCATTGCAAGTTCATAATAATGGATAGCATTTTCAATAAACTCGTAACTTATCTGCCGGTTCTCAAATATCTTGGCAGTCCACATACTTAATTGAAACCGTTCTTCAGGCATCTCTTTCAATAATTTTCCAGTAAACATTTTTATCTCATCGATAGACAGAGCGGGATTTGCAAGAAATATTTTGTAAAGAGAGAGATCGCTTATTTTTAGTTTTATTGCATCTGTAAACCGGTCAAACAATTCATCTGGCGAATTTGAATTGCGGAACGCCCATTCTATCTTTTTATATATATCGTTTTGCATAAATTGTTATCTGAATTTTAATCACATTGCCAATTAGGCTCGAAACAAGAATTAAAAAATTTTATGACGAATGTAACATTTCGATATTTTGCTTCGTCCATAATATGTTAAAAATAATGCTTAAAGAACAGAGATATCGTTACCTGGTTCAGCTATACAAAAATAAAATTTATTCTTATTCACGATATATGCTGAAAAACCGGATGGATGCAGATGATCTAACCCAGGAGGTTATGATAAGGATATGGAACAACATGGATAAATTTAATTTGTTCGCTGCAAAAACATGGATTATGAAAACAACAAATAATTTATGCGTCGATTATTTGCGGCGGAGAACAATTCAATTAAAAAGAGAATATGAAATCGACGAGGTTTTTGAAGAAACTTTTTCAACTAATAAAAATAATGATAATCCATATCACCTTACTCACACTAATATGATGATGGCAAAAGTGAAATGTGCTATTGAAAAATTACCGGACGATCTAAGAAGCATCTTTATTCTTTATGAGATTAACGGACTTAAATACAGGGAGATCAGTAAATCACTCGAAATGCCGATTAATACAGTGAAAGTATATTTACTTAGAGCGAGAAAACTTTTACAACAGGAATTTATAAAATATGAAAAAGAAGAAGTCATTTGAATTGAATGACGATTTGAAAAAGAAAATCATTTCTGTTGCTTACGGAGATGCGAACATTCTTGATAGAATTTATGTTCTCTGGATTGCCCGTGCCAACAAAGATGTTGAAATAGAGCTGGATGAATATAAACGAACGGGAGAACTTGTTCATTCGATGGAGGAACAATGCCCGGACGAATTAATGACCGGGTTAAGGTTGAATAAATACCCGATGCCAAAATCAAACAGCTCAATTATTACAGATTTTATCTCTATTATAATTAATAAGCCGGTTGCGTCCGCTCTTATAACAGCAATATTATTGATAACAGTTGTGCTTTCTGTAATTATAAATCGCCCGGTTCAAAAACAATATAATCAGGCAGAAATTCAAAAAGCTAATGAAGAGGCCAGATATGCACTTCAGCTTATAGGAAACATTATGAATAATACAAAAGAAAAACTTGAAAAGGAGATTATTACCGAACGCGTAGTAAAACCAATAGGACAGGGGATTGAAATTGTAAATAAATTATTAATAAAAGGAGAAACAAATTGAAAGCTCTAAAAATAATATTCTTGTTCTTGTTTCTGGGCGGACAATATTTAACAGCCCAGCAAACCGATATTAAAAAAGATCCCGGTTATTTTGATTTTTCCGAATTTTCCAGCTTAAAGACCGGCGATGTGTTGAATGAAATATACATAGAGGAAGCATTGCTTAAAATAGCTGCCGGCGTTGCGAACAATGATAAAGACAGTGTCGGAAATATTCTTTCCGGATTAAAACTTGTTAGAGTACAGGAATTTATGGTAAATGAAAATGATATTGATAAAGCAAACAAAGTAATTGAATCAATGGATAGCGAGCTTTTAGGAAAGAACTGGGTAAGGATAATTAAATCGCGCAATAAAGAAGGGTACTCCAATGTGTATGTTAGACCGGCACAGGATGGTGGATACAGCGGCTTGGTTGTTACAACCATAACCGGTAAAGGAAGAGCCGGATTGGTTAATGTTGTTGGAAAAATTGATCTTGAATCAATTGGAAAACTTTCCAAACAATTTAATTTTCCAAGATCTGAAAAAGAGTAAAGACAATTAATGTCCGGATCTAATAGGTCCGGACTATTTTATTTTAAGCAGTGCAACATTTTCAATATGAAATGTATGCGGAAACATATCAACTGGACAAAACTTTATTAGTTCAAATCCACTTTCAACAAGTAATTTAATATCCCTTGCCTGGGTTGCCGGATTACAACTGATGTAAACTACTTTGTTTGGTTTTAATTCCAATATATCATTAACTGTTTTAGGATTCATCCCGCTTCTTGGTGGATCTGCGATTACTACATTTGGTTTAGGCAACGATAACTTCTCTTTTATCGGTAAGAATGATTTGTTAAGATCAACAAGAATCGGTGTGAAGTTTTCAACTCCGTTAAGCTCCAAATTAACTTTTGCATCTGCGATTGCCGGCCAAACGCTTTCGAATCCATAAACTTTTTTTACATTTTTGGAAATATAAATTGGTATAGTTCCCGCTCCGGAGTAGAGATCATATACTATTTCATCTCCGTTAAATTCAGCAAAATCCATAGCGGTTTGATAAAGCTTTTCCGCCTGGAGAGTGTTAGTCTGGAAAAATGAATTTGCGCTGATTCTAAATTTCCACTTACCGATATAATCGATTATATAACCGGGACCACTATAAACCCTCTCGTAGTCACCAAGAGCAACCTGAGCTTTTTTAAGATTGATGTTATTTATTACAGTCGTCACCTCGGGGAATTGATTGAGCAGTGCTTCTATATATTCTGTGAACAAGCGTTCGTTTTCTTCTGACGTCACCAAATTAACCATCAAGTCATTAGTTTTTTCTGATTGACGAATTACCAGATTTCTTAAAAAACCTTCATGATTTTGAGTAGAATAGATAGAAATTGACCTACTTTTAAAGAAAAACCGTGTAAAATTCAAAATCCGGTTACTAAGATCTGATAGTAAAAAACACTCATCAATATTAATAACCTTATCGTATAAACCCGGTATGTGGAAGCCAAGAGCAAAATCTTTATCCATTATTTCTTGCATCGAGGTAATTTCGGCTTCCGTTAACCATCTTTTCCTTTCAAATGAAAACTCTAATTTGTTGCGGTAAAAGTATTCCTTATTACATCTACGGATTGGCATACAAACTAAGTTTTTTAATCCGCCAATCCTTTCAAAAATATCTTTAACCTGTTCTTCCTTAAATTTAAGCTGGAATTCATAAGATAAATCCTGCTGCTGGCATCCGCCGCAAGTTCCAAAGTATTTACACTTCGGTTTCGTTCTTAAATCCGATTTAGTTATAAATTCCTTTACGCGTGCTTCAGCATAGGACTTTCTCATTTTACCAATCTGTGCAATTACTTTATCACCCGGGTAGGTGCCGTTTACAAAAACAACAAATTTTTTGGGCTCTTCGGTTTGAGAGTGTGCTTCTTTAATTATTTTAGCAACTCCCTTCCCCTCGAAAGCATAACCAGTAATTTCCAGTTCAAGAAGATCGCCTTTTTTCAATTGTTCTCCTTTGTCATAATCATCGCAATAAGACCGATATATTTATCTGCGCCCAGTTTAAGATAAGCATTCGATTCATGCTTAATTTTGTTTATTACCTTTTTATAAAAGCTCTTTTCCCCGCTTTCAAGTTTATCGGCAATGTTGTTGTAATTTTCAATCGATACTGAAAAGTAATCTCTCAATGTTGATGAAAGATTTTCTTTGGCAATGATGCTAAACTTTCTTTCAGCGTAATATTTTTCCAGATCATTGCTGAATAACGGCAGCAAATCGGAATTATCATAAATATCCTGAACAAAGCGGGGAACATTTTTTTCGAGAGAAACAATCTCTCCAACACAAAAGTATCCACCGGGTTTAAGAATTCTTTTAATCTCTTTTATAATTTTATTTCTCTTCGTAAGCGAAATCGAAGCTTGTGCGTAAACCAAATCGAAATGTCCTATCGGATAATCGGTTGAATCGTAGCTCATCATCTTAACATTTATATTTGGCGAATTGCGGATTTTATATTTAGAGTTAATGAGCGATTCGTAATCTTCTACAATTATTTCTACGTTTGAACCGAATTTGTTTACGATTTTATTTGCAACAAGTTCGCTGAACGAGCCAATAACAAGCACATTTGGTAAGCTCTTGCCGTTTAACTTTTGTATTAGAAAACGAACCTGTCTATTTAATCCGGGAAGTAAAATTAATTCTGTTTTTTCCATGAAGTAAAGATAATGAAGTGGATAGATACTAACCCGATTAATTAACCGGGTTAGTACAAAAGATTATTTCAATAAAATCATTTTAGCTGATTTAAAGTAATTGCCGACTTTAATTGTATAGAAGTACACACCGCTCGATAATTTTCCATCATCCATTTTCAGTTCGCAACTATAAGCACCCGCTTGTTTGTAATCGTTAACCAGTGTAATTAACTCCTTTCCTAAGCTATCGAAAACCCTTAACACCACATAAGAAGCTTCCGCGAGTACATAGTTTATTGTGGTGCTAGAATTAAATGGATTGGGATAGTTTTGAAATAACTCAGTTGCTAAAATGATTGGTTCGTCTTTAACTCCTACCGCTTGAACTGTCTGGAAACTATAATTCTGAGACCAGCCGCTTACCCCCGAATTATTTTTAGCCCGCACACGCCAATAGTATACTTTAGCATTCTTAAGATTAGTTAACTGATAATTAAGCTGAGTCAGGTTTGCAACTTCAACTGTTAGAGGATTAAAGCTGGTGTTCTCAGAAACCTGCAGATCATAAGACGTAGCATTTAGCGAAGACTGCCATGTTAATACTGGATTAGTTGGAATATTCTGAGCATTGTTTGGAGGAGATTCTAATACAGGTGGCAGCGGTAATAATATTGTTGAAAAAGAAAATATTTGCGACCAGCCGCTTTCTCCTTTTGAGTTCTTTCCCTTTACTCTCCAGTAATAAGATTTGTTTGACTGCAGTCCGGCTGCAGAAAGTTTATTCTGATAAACGTCCTGAGGATTCATCAAAAGCGTTCCGAAATTTGGATCATCGGAAACATGAACAATGTATTGCGTAGCATCTGCAGAATGCTTCCATTTCAATTCAATATTCAGTGGAATATTCTGTGAATTGTTAGCCGGTGAATCTAAAATGGGAATTCCGGGAAGCGGCGTATACGAACCATACCATTGCGCTATACTGTTCTGTGCAAGTTTATTCCTTATAGAGCACATCCTCATTGCACCGAATGAACCAGCCCAATCACTATTACTGCTTATGTAGTTATCCCACAGAAAGGTTCCGCTTATAAGCCGGCTCCTGTTTTCATTCACTCTATAAAATGCTTCTAAGATATTGTTCTGCTGTTCCTCCCCATCATCTTTACCGTTCCCGTTTATGTCGGTAAATACCTTCTGAATGAATTCATCCGCTATTGCATTGAATGGTGATGCGAGAGCATCATTATAACCGAATTCATGAAAAACAATTTTCTTGCCCGGGTTTCTATTTTGAAGAGGAATTAAATTATTAGTAAAAATATTATTCCATGCTGCTTCCAGTTCATCAACACCCAGAACTCTATTCGGCTGTTGATCTACTAGTTTAAAATAGGAGCTTATACCAACCACATCAAATCCGGCATCGCTCCATAGATTATCCGAACCCGGTCCGTAATAAGCCGGATCTGCAAGGGCGCTCCAATGAAGCTCATATGTAATAAAACCCGAGAAATATTTTCTAACAGAATCTACAAGAGCTTTTATGTAATCCTTAAAATTATTTTGTCCAACCCCGCCAGAACGGGTTCTAAACAATCTATCGGTTTCCGCACCTACAGCAAACATTTTCACTCCTTCCTGTTCGGCAATTTTAGCAAAGTAAACTATTTCGTTTGTATAGCTTTGCCACCACGATTGAGTGAATTGATTATATTGAGGATGATTTGTTGACCACGGCCAATTTTCCGGCTTAATATTCGGGTCGCTTGCCGGCATATTGGGGTCGCCAAATTGCCAGCGGTTAACGGGCATGTTTGATCTTGAAGCTTCCTGTGTTTCAATTGCCATTGTTAACATTACATTGATGTTGTGATTTGCAAATCCGCGAATTGCGTCGCGTAATGGCGCATCACGAAAAGTAGGTATCGAAACATTATCATAAACTTTCTCTACGGTTGCATCCATACTGTTGCTGACATGCAAACCAATATTGATAGCTGCCCAATTGATATTTAGTGTTCTCAAAAATTGATAATAGTCTTCTGGTTGTTGGGGAATTCCCATTGGATTTCTTCCCCAGTTACCGCCAATATGTATTGCTCTCATATTATCGAGGAGATCGGTTGATTTATAGATTTGAGAATAAATTGAAGATGACAGAAGGAATAGACCAAGGAGAACGCATATCCTTTTCATACGCACTCCAAATTTATTTTTTAATTGTCTATTCTATGCTTTAGAGGAAATGAAATTTTATGTTCTGTCGAAAGTTGAATAGATTATTTATCAAAAGCAATTGTTGTTCGCCAAAAGAGCTATTTCAGCAAAATCATCTTTGCAGAATCAAAGTAATTGCCGGCTTTAATTGTATAGAAGTATACCCCGCTCGATAATTCACCATTATTAATTCTCAATTCGCAATTATATGTTCCCGCTTGTTTGTATTCGTTAACCAGATTTTTAACCTCTCTACCGATCATATCCAAAACTTTTAACGTAACCCAGCTGCTTGAAGGTAACTGATAACCAATAGTAGTGCTCGGATTAAATGGATTAGGATAATTTTGAAAGAGCCGATAATTGTTTGGAAATGTATTTATTTCCGGTCGATGATAGGATGTTATTGGATTTTTCAAAAACCAGTTTTTTGCTGTTGCGTCCGTCGTAAAAAAATTTAATAGTAACTCTGCAACCTTCTTTTGTCCAGCTGCAGAAGGATGGGTTCCATCATCACTTCTGAAATCAGTTTGCAACCATACCAGACCATCACTCCTCGGAATAATCCCATCAGCCCAAAGATAAGGACCCCAAGAGAGCCAGGGTGCCTTTGGATTATTTCCTGTACATTCTAATGATGGATCACCGGTAATTTGTTTTTCTATCAACCATTTGACCGAAAAACCCGATTCATAAGCAAATGGCTCTGGATTAAGAGACGTAGTTGCATAACCACCATACGTCCGGCTGGAACAATAAACAAGCAAGCAATTAGGAAATTTCATTTTGATATTATTAGCTATGGCTATTAATTCGTTCGTTAAAGTGTTTGCGTGAACCGGAAATGCTTGAGTTGGATTTGCATCCGCCTCTTTTAACCAGCAAATTGCAACCTGTTTTGTAGTCAATCTCGCTTGTGCTAAACGTTGTTCAATTACTGTCCAGAAATTAGCATTGGGATTGGAAATAATAGCAGCCGTTTGTCCACCCTGAGCGCCATCTACAATTATCAGATGCTGGTTTTTAGTTTTATAAGTATCGACAATCGTTTTGAAGTATAAAAACTCTTGCATTGTATTGGACATTCCTATGGAGAGAAGTACATATTTGCCAAGAAGAGTATCAACATTTCCATTTCTATCCAGAGGTTTAATTTGTTTTGAAAATTCTATTCCAAGAGAATCGTGTTTAGCTGGTCTTAAGTTTGAACCGTTAAGATAAAGTCCCCCTTGAAAATTTTTATATATACCCGGACCTAAATCATTAAGTGGAATTAAACCGGTTGAAGATCTTTGTCCATAAATCGTTATCGATATTAGAATTATTAAACAGCAAGCTTTTAGTTTTTTTATCATAAGAAACCTGTTCCATCATCTCAAGTATATCATTTTTTTTGTTGATGAATAAAATCCATTATTAATTGTATAGAAATAAACCCCGCTCGATAATTCACCATTATCCATTTTCAATTCGCAATTATATGTTCCAGCTTGTTGGTATTCGTTAACCAGAGTTGTAATTTCTCTCCCCAGCAAGTCGAATACTTTTAAAGTAACCCAGCTGCTTGAAGGCAACTGATAACCGATAGTAGTGCTCGGATTAAACGGATTAGGATAATTCTGATATAGCACGATTTCATTTGTAATGCTTGGATCGACCGAAACAGAAGATGATATTCCGAAATCGAAATCGGCATATACCGGCAAGTGATCTGAACCGTAAAAGAGAGCATCTGCAATTTCCTGACCGACTGCAGAATTTCCGGCATCGTTAATCGAACGATCGTAATGTTTACCGTCATTTCCATATGCAGTATAACTTCCGGTTATGTATTTAACTTTGCTGTTGTTGTTAACAAGAGATGGCGATATAAGTATGAAGTCAAAACGATCATCCAATCCTCCGGTTGCACCTCCATCCGGCAAGCTTTGCCATCTTGTGGATTGAGTATGATATGCTGCATATAATGAATCATTATAAACACCCGTAATTGGAATGGGATCTATAAAGTATCCGTTCGATTCAGCATCGGTTAGTTTTAAGTATGCCGACTCGAATGAACTATATATATTAAAATCTCCAACTATTATGTAGTAAGATTTCTCCGAAAGTGTAGCAGTTCTTTCTCTCAGCTTAGAAACTTCTTTTAATCGTCGTTGTTCGTTTTCAGCACCGGTACTGGATTTTAAATGTGCAGAGTAAATAATAATTGTATCTTTAGAAAAGTTATGAACAAGCTTAAATTCAGAAATATCCCTCTCGGTTTGTCCGGGATTTGGTGTTATTACTATGGGATAGTTAGAAATAAATGTAAACAAAGAGTCTTTATAAAAAATGGCATTATTGGTTTCGTTTATTGCCTGATTGGGAATAAATGTTCCGGCTTTAAATTTACTTCCAAGTACACTATTTAAAAATTGAGAAACAGAAGCAGCTGTTTTAATTTCCTGAAGAACTAAAATGTCCGGTTTAGCGCCCCCAATTATTTTTTTGTAATAGACATTTCTTGAATCATTATTGTTGTCAGTATAGTTTAGAATATTATAAGTCATTATTCTAACTTTGTTTTGTGCATGCGAGACAAATGAAAAAAGAAGTAAGATTATAGTAACTGAAAGGAGAAATTTTTTCACGTTATTGTTCCTGAAATTTATCTTATGTAAAAATATTAAAAACCGGATTTTATTTCAGTTTCTTTTACAGTGAAAACATTCTTTATATTCTGTATTTTTCACTAAAACAAGATAGAAATTATGATTAGAACAATAGTAAAATATTTTGTTGTTGCATTATTAATGTACGCTTGCGGAAATGATTTTCCGATAGTAGAAGACTTAAGCAAAGCCCAATATCCATTGATTGATCAGAATGAAAACAGGGTTATATTCCCGGATTTTATTAAAGGCAAAACTGTTGTTGCCGGATATATTTTTACTAACTGCCCGGATATCTGTCCGTTGACTACAAATAATATGCGTCTTATTCAAGAGCGGCTAAAAAAAGAAGAAGTAGATAATGTTCAATTTGTATCGATAAGTTTTGATCCTGATAATGACACACCCGGCGTACTTAAGAAATTTGCAGAGATACGCAATCTTAATCTGAGTAACTGGACATTCTTAACGGGCGACAAACCGGTTATAGAGAAGCTTATGAAACATGTTGGAGTTGTTGCTGTTCCCGGCGACTCAACAGTATTTCCATCCGGTAAAGTAACTTATTATTATGTTCATACGGATCGAATTCAGTTAATCGACAGCGAGGGAAGAGTAAGAAAAAATTATCCCGGCAGCTCAATAAACATTGATGAAATTATTAACGATATAAAATCACTTTAAATAAGTTGGGAGTTTTTATGAGAATCAGATTAATTTTTTATTTGCTGCTATTTATTACACTTTTAGTTAGTGCACAGCAGAATAAAAATCAAAGTTCTAAAATCGAAGTAAAAGATTCATGGATTCGTGTTTCTGCCAGGGGTTCTAATACGGCTCTATTCTTCGAAGTAATTAATAATTTTGATAAGCCAGATACTCTGCTTGCTGCCGAATCGAACCTGGCAGAAGTAGTTGAAGTTCACGAAACGTTTAAGCGTGATAACGATATGATGGGAATGCGCAAAGTAAATTTTGTTATTATTCCGCCCAAGAGTACTGTAAAATTTAAACCGCGCGATCTCCACGTTATGCTTATTAAACTGAAATCCGATTTGAAAGTTGGTGATAAGGGCGAAGCAACATTAGTCTTCAGGAATGCTGGTAAAATTAAAGTAGAAGCCGTCGTCCGAGACATGCAAATGATGATGAACCGTTGATAATTTATTTACGGAGCTTATTTGAAAACACCGTTATATCTTTACAAAAGAATAATTATAAGCTTGTTATTAACCGTGGTTAACTTATCAGCACAAATAAAAACGGATCCTTCGAAAAATATTCCGGATAATATTAATGGTTGGTCAGTTGTTGAAGCCGACCGCCATTTTGATAATGAAACGTTATACGATTATATAGACGGTTCTGCCGAAATGTTTTTGAGCTTTGGATTTTCTGAAGTGTTTAACCGGATTTATTCCCGTAGCAATCAGCCCGATATAATTGTTGATATTTTCTACATGAATTCCTCTTACGACGCTTATGGAGTGTTTACTCATTCTGTTGGTAAGATTGAACGTGAGTTCGGTCAGCAATCACAAAGGACTGAAGGAGCAATAATATTCTGGAAGAATAAATATTATGTTTCAATTCTGTGTCATCCCGAAACGCCGAAATCAAAAGAAGCCATATCAAAACTTGCCGGCTTAATAGATAAATCGATAAATGAAAGCGGACCATTGCCGGAAGTAATAAATTACATTCCTGAAGAGAATCTTGTAGAAGAGAGCGTGCGGTATTTACGTCATTATAATTGGATAAATTCTCACACATTTATTTCCAATGATAACATTCTTAACATCGACAATAACACACACGGAATATTAGCACAGTATAAAGAGAAAAACGAGAACGCAATTTTTCTTCTAATAATGTATCCCAATAATACTTTAGCAGAATCTGCACTAAAAAAATTTGCTGAAAATTATAAGCCGGAAATAATTCCGGAACAAACTTCAAAGCATACAAATGGATTGTGGTTCGGAATAAAGAGAATAAAAAATTTTATAACCGGTGTATTCGATTCATCTTCCAGGGAATTTGCAGATATTATATTAAACAGCGCGGAATCAATTATAAATAAATAGAGAAGCGAGGTTATATGTCACCGAAGAATTTAACAAGACGCGAATTTATTAGAACCGGAACTTTAGCCGCTGCTGCCGGAACATTTATTTTAAATAATCCGCAATCACTATTTGCAGAATCAAAAGAAAAATCCCGTGTTGTGTTAATAAGAAACAAAATGGTTATGAACGAAGACGGGAAATTGAGTCCGGAAGTTCTTCAGGAAATGCTTGATGAATCGGTAAGGGTTCTTTTCAATACGACAGAAACAAGTGAAGCATGGAATAGGATAATTAAGCGGGAAGATATTGTTGGAATAAAAACCAACGTGTGGAATTATTTACGAACTCCTCCCGAAATAGAAAATGCTATTAAGAAACGTGTAATGGAGTGCGGCGTTGCAGAAGAAAATATCGGTATTAAAGACCGCGGTGTTCTGCGCGATCCGGTTTTTCAGAAAGCCACTGCGCTTATAAATACTCGGCCAATGCGAACTCATTACTGGTCGGGTGTCGGCAGCTTAATAAAGAACTATATTATGTTTGTAGAAAAACCATCCAATTGGCATGACGATTCGTGTGCAGACTTAGCGGCTTTATGGAAACTTCCAATTGTTGCAGACAAAACACGTTTAAATGTTCTGGTTATGTTAACACCTCAATTCCATAACATTGGTCCGCACGGATTTAGCAAAGAACATGTTTGGAACTATTACGGATTGATAGTTGGAATCGATCCGGTTGCGTGTGATTCAGTTGGACTAAAAATTATCGAAGCAAAACGGAAAGAATTTTTTGGTGATGATCGCCCTCTGAATCCGCCAGCAAAACACATTGAGCTTGCTGATACAAGACATCACCTTGGAAATGCCGATTTGAAAAAAATCCATCTGATAAAGATCGGTTATGAAGAAGGAATCTTTATTTGATTTAGTTGAACCGGTAGAATAGTCTTCAACCGGTTCATTTTTGTATAAAAGCTATTTTGTTATACCTATAATCCAGTCACCAATTATTTTGAGAGCACCCGGCGAAAATGTTTCTTCAATTTCACCATACTCATTTGGTGAACCTGTTTTACAATTCTGGAACAAATGATTTAAGCCCGGCAGCTCAACAGTTTTGAAATTTTTATTCCCGGCAGTTTTTAATGCTTCTTCAATTCCGCTTAAATTTTCTTTAGGCGGAACCTGCAAATCCTTTGCTCCATTAAGCGCGAGTACCGGAATCTGAACATTTTCTAAATATTCTTTCGGATCGAACCGAAGAAAAAATCTGAACCAGGGACTCAATAATGTTGAGGCCATTCGTTTAAAATTATCACGGCTATATTCGGGACTGTTTTTTTCTTCTTCGGTTAAATTAGCAATCTGATCTTCAAATAATTTTTCGAGCTCTTTATATGCAAGCGCACTATCAGTCTGCTCAACAACAATCTTATATGCTGCTTTGTTTGTTTTAACACTTTCCTCAACTTTATTTGGAGGGGTTCCGTTAGCTTTTAAGATCAGCTCGGTTTGTAATGCAAGCAAGTCACTCCCCTTTATTCCGGGTCCGGCAAGAAGAATAATAAAGGCAACATCATTGGAATTTGAAGCTGCCATTGGTGCAATCATTCCGCCCTCACTATGACCAATAATCCCGATTTTTGATTGATTAACCTCGTTGCGCGCTTTAAGATATTCAACGGCAGCAAGTGCATCGGTTACAAAATCAGCAGATGTTGCAGCAGCAAAATTTCCGGTTGATTTACCAACGCCCCGGTCATCGAAACGTAATACAGCAACTCCATTGCGCGAAAGATAATCCGCAATTACAAGAAAAGGTTTGTGCTTAAAAATAGTTTCGTCTCTATCCTGAGCGCCCGATCCGGTTACCATAACTACAGCCGGGAAATTTTTTCCATTTTTAGGATAAGTAAATGTACCGGCTAATTTTATTCCGGCAGATTTGTTTTCAAAAAATACTTCTTCTTCGGTGTAAGGAAACGGAGGCATAGGCGTTTGCGGTCTTTTAATCTCTGTAAGCTTTTCAACTTTTTTTAGGTTGAGCGGCAGCGTTAGTGTTGCTTGCTTAAATATACCAACAATAACCACACTGTCTTTCTCAATTTTACCGGAGTATTTTGCCATTATTGAAGCGACTTCGAACTTTAAACTATCTTCTGTTACCGTTATAGAACTCACCGGAATATTTTCTACGCTCTGATCCGGACTATCGAGCTTTGCTGTAATTAGACCTTTTTCATCTGTTGAAGTCTTCAATACAAGACGAAGCGTTACCCCGCTTATTTTTAGTTTCCCTTCCCAAAGATCTGTTTGTTGAGCAATTGACGTTGTGGTAAATAAAATCAATAATAAATTCAGTATTATTAATCTTTTCATCATTAATTCTCCCTATCGGATTCTTTATTTAATTCTGTCTTGGTTGTATCTGAATTGGCTGAACTATTATTAACTCTGCCCGATCTTTTTAATGCATCTTTAAGAAGAAATTCAATTTGCGCATTTATACTTCTAAAATCATCGACAGCCCACTTTTCTAAAGCAGTATAAATATTTTCATCTATTCTAAGCAGAAATTTTTTCTTCTCAGCCATTTTAAGTCCTTAAGCTGCAGTTACGCCAGAATGCCGCTTCCTTTGCGCCGAAGTATGCCATGCGAGTAAAATAACCCATGGATATTTATCGAGCAGTTCCGACCTCTTCTGAATATAAAACTCGGTTTTATCTTTCCAGGAAAATTTATCTTTTATTAAGACAAGACACTCACCGGAGATATTCTGCACTTCGTAAGAACCTCTATACATCTTAAAAGAGATCTTCAGCTGTTGCCCCATTGGTAAATTTACCAGTCCTTCCATTTTAAACCGTGTTTTATTATATGACGCAAGCGGAAGTTCTTTATTCACTTCTTTTATCTCAACTGCATTTCTCCAGATGCTCGGATGATAAATAAACCATTTATTTTCATTCCATGTTATCTCAAAATTGGAGCTGTACCATTTGGGATGTGAAATACATGCAATAGTTTCATCACCACATTTTAATTCATAGTCTCTGCCCAAAAATTTCAACTGAGTTAATAAAAGTGTCTTGCCAAAATAATCCGATAATTTTTTTTCTGTTTCCATTTTAATTCATCTTATTGATAGAGAGTTCCGGCATTGATTACCGGCTGGGCCTGAACTTCGGATACCAGTGCAACCATTAAATTGTTAACCATAGTAGCTTTCTTTTCTTCATCAAGATCTACAATATGTTGTTCGCTTAAAGCTTTCAGAGCCATTTCAACCATTCCAACAGCACCCTCAACAATTTTAGTTCTTGCTGCAACTACTGCTTGTGCTTGCTGGCGTCTTAACATTGCCTGTGCAATTTCAGGCGCGTATGCAAGGTGACTGATTCTCGACTCAATAATTTCTACACCGGCAATAGACAATCGTGTTTGAACCTGTTTCTTTAGTTCTTCGGAAATCTCCTGAGTATTTCCGCGCAGAGAATGCTTTTCATCTTCTGATGAATCGTATGCGTAATCCGATGCAAGTCCGCGAATAGCCGTCTCACTTTGAATTGCTACGAATTGCTCGTAATTCTGAACATCAAAAATTGCACGTGCGGAATCAACAACACGCCATACAATTACTGCAGCAATTTCAATCGGATTTCCATGGAGATCATTTACTTTAATTTTTTCGCTGTTGAAGTTGTGAATACGCAGAGAAACTTTTTTCTTTTCGGTAAATGGATTGACCCAGTAAAATCCGGAATCCCTGATTGTTCCAATGTACTTTCCGAAAAGAATAAGAACCCTCGAATCATTTGGCTGGATTACGGTAAATCCGCCGAATAATATAAACAGAATTAACAGAAGCGGTATAAAGATCCATAAGATCCACGCTTCTTCGGTTTTAATTCCCTGAACCAGAAGATATGCTTCAAAGATAAATCCGGCAATAACAACAAATAACATGAAGAATCCATTAAGTTTTTTTCCTGTTTTTTCTGCAATTGTTTCCATTTTTCCTACCCCATTTAAGTTGCTATCGTAATGATATCATGTTAATAGCTTATTGTCAAGTAGAATTATAAGATTTTTGGGGAGTCCCATTATTTTATCAAAATTTGGTTTTTATTAAAACCGGGCGGAAATGTTTAAAACAAAAAGCCCCGCTATTGCGGGGCTTAATAATTACATCTAGAATTATCTATTCTTAGCGAATTACTTTTACGTCAGCTGCTTGAAGCCCTTTTGGACCCTGGTTAACAGTGAATTCAACTTTGTCGTTTTCGTTTAAGGTCTTGTAGCCTTCGCCGGTAATTGACTGATAATGTACGAATACATCATCTCCGCTTTCCTGTGAAATGAAACCAAAACCTTTAGTACTGTTGAACCATTTAACTGATCCTTGTTTGCGCTCTGCCATAACAGATGCTCCTTTGTAGATTGTTTATAGATTGATTTTTTACGACAGGGCTTTAAAAAATTACTGAAGGGTTCGAACGGATTTACGTCTACATCTACATCAACTTCTAAAACTACTGCCATTACGGTTGTAAACATACAACTAATAAAATTAACAACCTAATTTAAAAAGTTTCTTTCGTCTGTTAATGGATTTATCTATCCTATGATAAAACTAATTGAATCAACAAGGTTTCTCAGTATTGTAAAAAGAGTCTAATATACTCCACCTCTTTAATTCAAAGCTTGTTACGGGCAAAATTATCGTTAATAATTTTTCAGACAAGATTAAACTTTTCGTAGAAGATTTTAATTAGTTTCGGCTGAAGAATGATTAGTAAAATAATTTTTGTAATTATTAATTTAATATAAGAGAATAATAAATCTACTGAGGATATTTATGAATGAAATGATAAATGTTTTGGATTCTATTTCTCCTCTTGGA
>CAZEBL010000004.1:0-30348 GCA_964510325.1 uncultured Melioribacter sp.
GACACCTATCTAATGTATGATGTTAGACCGGTTTATTCGGTAAATCAAACAGAATCAAATCCATATTTTCAATCTGCCGCCTTTGGTAGAATCGAATACTTAAAAACCGATGAAAAAAATGTTGCATCATTGATGAGTAATTTGCCGGAAGAATATTCAATTTCAAACTACCCCAATCCCTTCAACCCGACTACAACTATCAGCTATCAATTACCAGAAAAAAGCTTTGTAACTTTAAAAGTATTCGATATTCTTGGTAAAGAAGTAGCAACATTGGTAAACGAAACTAAATCTGCCGGATACCATTCTGTAATCTTTGATGCGGGTCATTCCGAGCGAGGTCGAGGAATGACGAGCGGAGTTTATATCTACACTCTTTCGGCTAATGGAATTGTTCAAACCAAGAAAATGTTGCTAAGCAAGTAAATCTAAAAAAGTAACCCGGTCAATTATTGTCGGGTTACTTTATTAAAATAGTTTGCGTTCTAAACCCGCGCGGGAATTGGCTTTTTAATCCTTCCTTGGATGATGAGGCGGTTCCAATAATATAATTTTTCCACCGAACAATTTTCTGTCCCGTAGTTCCAAATTCTTTTTTTATCATACCACCATTAAGATAAATTTCAAGGTCCTTAATATCTATAAGCTCAATTACATTCTTAGTGAAATAGCTTCCAAAGGTTTGCGCTGCCAGAGTGTGTAATTGAATGAATTGTTTTTTATCAATCAATCCAAGCTTGGAACCGATACGGATAAAAATTTCCGGGTTATCAATTTCCAGTGCTTTATCAGCAAAATAGATATCACCGTTTCTTATCAAGAATTTGTAATGCTCAAAATGTTTATTCTCAATTCCGAAGTATTCGCAAAGAAGATCAAGTAATTTTTTTATCTGAACATTTTGAGAATTAACAAAATATTTTTTTTTCTTATCGATATTTTTTATTGTACTCTCCAGTTCATAAGTCTTTCTAAGTTTTGCAACAAAGAATCCTTCGGAACCAATTTCCCAGGGAAGAATTCTATGAGCTTTTTTTATGGAATTATTTAATTGCTGATCCCCGTATTTTGTAAATGCTTCTCTGCTCTTTACAGGTAACTGGATATCAACCAATTCAACCGGATATTTTTTAAGAATTTTATCGAGAACCAATTCGTTCTCTTCAATGGAAAGCGTGCATGTTGAATAAACAATTTCACCGTCCACTTTACAGGATTTAATTGCACTCAACAAAAGTTTGAACTGGATCTCGGCAAGTCCCTCTGCCTTCTTTTCATTCCACCATTTACTTACTTCTTTTTTTTTCTGAATAATTCCAAGAGCGCTGCATGGTGCATCAACCAGTATCTTATCAAAATAGTTTGAAAACGTTTTGCTGAGGAGTTCCCCTTTGCCGTTTAGAATTCCAACGTTTACAAGATTCATTTTATCAACGTTATAAACCAGGCTTTTCAAACGATCCATCGAGATTTCGTTTGCAATAAGTGTCCCTTTATTCCCCATCAGTTCTGCAAGCTGGGTAGTCTTGGAGCCCGGTGCTGCGCATAAATCGAGCACTTTATCGTTCTGATCAGGGTTAAGGACAAGTGCAGGAATCATCGAGGATAAACTTTGTATGTAATACGCGCCAAGAATGAAATCGAGTGTTTTACCAATATATTCTTCGCCGTTTACAACTTTGAATGTTTTTGGTAAACCATCAACGGGTAATAGTTCTATACCATAATTGTTGAGTCGGTTAATAGTTTCTTCTTCTGTAAAACGAAGCGAAGCGAGGCGAATATAAGTTTCCTGTGGACTGCTGATATAATCCTGAAATTGTTCTAAATAATTCTGTCCGAAATGTTCTAAAAGATAGGACCTGATATTGCCGCTAAGTTCAATCACCTTAAGTTCTAGTTAGATTTAACGTGCTGAATATTTGAGAAGAGATAATTTTAAATCCCTTTGTCTTCTGGAAAGTTTGTTTAAAGTCTTTTTCCATCTCTTTAAGGAATCCGTCGAGATATCTTTCGTAATCGCGAACGGCTTCATAGTTCTTAAGTTGATCAACCGGAACTTTTACTGAATTTGGCTTAACACGGTTAGCATAATAAACATATTTAGCGCGGAACATATCATCTGTAGAATAGAATGTATCTCCAACTTCATCGGTCAATTGATAACTCCCGAACAAAGGGGGATTAAGAAAAAGAATTTTACCGGGGAGTGGAACTTCTTCCACTTCAGTTACATTAATAAAATCTTCGGGGAATCGTTTTAATTCCGCTTTAATTTTATCAACCCATTTCTGTATAAATTCTTTTTCTGTCATAAACTTTAATAATTATTTTTCAGGTTCTTCAACCCAATCGGCAATAAAAACATTTGTTTCGCGAGTTGGTTTTCTTTCTACATTCCTATTTGAACAAAAGACCAATTTTTTCCCATCATAAGAGAACATAGGGAATGCATCAAATATACCGGAGTTGGTAATTTGTTTAAGTCCGGTTCCATCCAGATTAATCATAAAAATATCGAACCTTCTTCCACCCTCATTTTGCGAATGATGATTGGAACAGAACAAAACTTTTTTCCCGTTCGGATGAAAGAACGGCGCCCAGTTAGCACCGGGTAAATCTGTAACTTGTTTTACATTCTTTCCATCAATATCGGCTACAAAAATATTGAGTGCTTTCGGTTCAACTAATCCTTTAGCAAGAAGTTCTTTATAATTTTTTGCTTCATCGCCTTTGGGTCTGCTTGCACGCCATACAATATGTTTAGAATCCCTGGAAAAGAAAGCACCGCCGTCATAGCCAAGTTCGTTGGTAAGCTGTAAATATTCTTTGGTTTGAATATCGTAACGCCAGATTTCAAGATCTCCAGAACGCGTAGAAGTAAAAATAATATATCTTCCATCAGGTGATACTGTTGCCTCAGCATCATAACTTTCACCACCAATAAGTAACTGTGGATTAGAACCATCAACATTAGCAACATAAATATTATAGGAATTATAAATTGGCCATACATACCTTCCGCCGGAAAACATAACAGTTTCGGGACATTTTGCATCTGCTTCGTGTGTAGAAGCATAAATTATTCTGCCATCTTTCAGGAAATAACTGCACGTGGTTCTTCCCTTGCCGGTTGATACTAATTTATATTTTTCTCCGTCGGGTAAATTGGAACCGTCGGCATTCATTATAAATATTTGATCGCAACCCTGAGGATTTATTTTAGTCCAGTCGCTCTGAAAAATTAATTGCCTATTATCAAAGCTCCAGTATGCTTCGGCGTTATTACCGCCAAAAGTCAATTGTCTGATGTTTCTTATATGATCTTCACCTTCATACCTTAATGTATCTTTGGATCTATCATAATTATCCTGAACTGAACAACCATAAAAGGAAATTGTAATTGTCAAAAACAAGGACACTAATACAACAAAGGAAATTTTTTTAATCATTTTTTCGCTTTCTAAATTATAGTTTAATAATTTTTTTTTCTTTTCTTAAAACGAGGTAAATACCAAACAGTACAAATGGGATACTTAACAATTGTCCCATATTAAGTAACCAGCCTTTTTCAAAATAGGTTTGATCTTCCTTAACAAATTCAATAAAGAAACGGAAACCGAAAACCAGAACAAGGAACCATCCTAAAAGTAAACCGTTCTTAAATTTTCCGGGTTGTCTGAAGTAATAAATCATCAGAAAAATAAAAACAAAAAGATAAGCTATGGCTTCATAAAGCTGAGCCGGATGTCTTGGAATTGAATCAACAGAGGCAAATACAAAAGACCACGGTACATCGGTTGGTATGCCGATTATTTCCGAATTGAATAAATTGCCCATTCTTATAAAAAACCCACCGAGTGCAACAGTAATTACAATCCTGTCCAGAATCCATAAATAATTATATTCTTTATGTTTTCTTACAAATATATAAAGCGATAATAAAATTCCTATTGCAGCACCGTGACTTGCCAACCCGCCTTTCCAGACTTGCAAAATTTCAAGCGGATTCGACAAATAATAAGCCGGATTGTAAAAGAAACAATGTCCAAGCCGTGCACCAAGAACTGTTCCGATTATCATATACCAGACCAAATCATTTAATATTGCATCAGGTTTCGATTCCTTCTTAAAAATTACGTACATGATCTGGTAACCGATAATAAACGAGAGTGCGAAAAGAAGTCCATACCAGCGTATTACGAATGGACCTATAGAAAATATGTCGGGGCTAACATCCCAATAAATCACAATTTACCTGTTTTATTGAATGATGAACTAAAGGCGGACTAAATTTAGTAATTGAAGGGCTATTTAACAACGGCGAAAATTAATTAAAAATCACTCTTTCCAGATAAAATCGAATAAAAGATAGGATGCCGTAAGCATAATTACATTGTAGCTTACAAGAACCATTATTTCTGTAATTGAATCGTTTACCGAGTTACCGTCCATTGCAAATTTGGTAAGCTCGAGTAATGTTAAAATTAATGGCAGGAGAATTGGGAATGAAAGTACCGGATAGAGAGTTCCTTTAGATGATGCTTTTGAAATTATTGCGGCAATTATTGTTGAAGAAATTGCTATCCCTATATTGCCAAGGATAAAAGCAAAAGTAAAAAGTAGAAAGTTTTTTATTACGAATGATTCAAATAGTATGATAAATAGTAATGTAATTACAAAGTTCATCAAGAAAACGAGAAGTAAGTTAAAAATAAGTTTGCCGGAAAAGATTGTAGCCGGAGAAGCAATTAGATGAAGAGTCATTGTTGTGCCCCGTTCCTCTTCCGATACGAATGCACGTGAAAGTCCAGACATAGCAGAAAAGAAAATTACAACCCACAGAAGTCCGCCGGTTAAATACTCCGTTATCTTTTCGCTTCCAATAGAAAACATAATTACACTTATAGTAACAAGAATAAACATAGCAAGCGCATTAATTGCATAACGCGTGCGTAGTTCCGATTGCCAGTCTTTCTTAAACAGTGAATATGCTTTCATTTTGTTTTTTCTTTAGGTTCTTTGCCTTAAATTCTTTATAAGCTAAACACGCAGAGAACGCTAAGTTTTATTTTTTATTTTGTTTGTAATTTTCAATGTTAATTGTCTCTTTGCATAACTTCAGATCCGATTCTTCATTTGAAGCAATTATAACCAGATTCGATTTTGCTTCTTCTCTTATTAATTCATAAACACTATCTTTCCCGTCATTATCAAGATTGGAAGTCGGTTCATCAAGAATTATACATCTGGGTCTATGAAGTAGTGCAAAAATAAATTTCAAACGCTGTTTCATACCGGATGAAAAACCTCTAACAATATCATCCTTTCTGTCAAACAAATTCAATTTGCGTAAAAGAATCTCAGCCCGTTCTTTATCATATTTTATTCCGCGGATATTTGAAAAATGGAAAAGGTTTTCTTCTGCAGTAAATTCATCATACAGGAATAAATATGGTGCAACAAATCCAATAGAATCGTGGAGTTTTTCAGGAATAATAATTTCATTATCTAATTGATGGATTACTTTACCGCGTGTGGGTGATATAATGTTAGCAACTATTTTCACAAGCGTGGATTTACCGGAACCGTTGGGACCCGAAATACCATAAGCATTACCCGATGTAAAGACGCAATTAATTTCACTAAAGACAAGACGCCTTCCGAAATATTTTACCAGATTTTCCAGGGTTAACTTATAATCAGTCATTATAAACTACAAATTTTCCTTTTTGAGTTGTATCATCAGTTTTGACAACGTAAAGATAAACACCCGTACTCAATTTTTTATTATTATTTCCTATAACATTCCAAATTACTACTTTTTTATCGGATGTATAGATTTTCAACTGTCCACTGAAAATCAAATCCATATCAACCGAGTAAACATAAAGGTCTGCATAAGGAGAAAAGGTGTTTCCGGTTGGAAAATTCAAATACGTGTGTTTTGAATATCTGAATGGATGCGGGAATACAAAATCGACTTCCGTTGAAATAATATTATCCAATGGCGTGTTATTAAAAATATTCGTTTCAGAGATCATCATATTATTATCGCTTTCAAGTTTTGCAAAATAACCTGATACAATATTCCTGAATCCACTACCTCCCTGATTCGAAAGAGTATATGTTAATTGAATTGGTTTGGTTGGATCGTTAACCCCGCTGTTTAAATCATTGTTGCTAATAATTGCAACAAATGTATCGGGTCTGGTAGAATAATCCGTAAATACAAGATAGTTCAGCGAAACCGCACTTGAAGTTAGATCCGTTTTTGTTTGCGGTTTAATAAAAGCGGAAGTCATTAATGGTTTTATTAACGGGTAATATTTTGCTTCCTTAAAATACTTATTAGGTATGGAACGGCTTCCGGTAAAATAGAGCCATTGCCCAAAGAGAGTAAACTCATCTTTAAACATCGAATTAGATTCACCGATTGCATCGGCTATTGCAAATAGAGCTCTTTTATCTCTCATCAGTTCCCATGTTCGTTTTAAGACGCCAAACCCGAATCGTTCTTTAAGAAAAATATTCCAGAGTGCAAGATTATAACCGTTGTTGTTAAAAAATGAATCACCCGGCTTATCTGTGAACGAACGGATATAATAATAGTAATCGTTGATAGAATCGAAAACAAATTCCTCCATAGCAGTCGAAGTTAATTCATGGTAAAAGGTATCGTTAGACCTGTAGATATAATTACCGATTTGAATAGCATGATGCAATTCGTGTGCGACTGTTACCCGCGCTCCATCAATTCCTTTTGTATTCTGGGTTGAGAAATCGTTATCAATAACTGTGAAGCTTGTAAACCTGTTATTAGATAATTCATTTTCAAGTTCGGTATAACCATATAATCCCGAAGCCAAACTTGCGATATAGATATCATACCGATCGTCACCACCAGCACCCATATCCCCCGGAGGAGGTGGATATCCAAGTATGTTAACTTCGTAATTATAAGATGAGTCAACAGCTTTTGCTAAATCATTAAGATTATATGCCGGGGCATCGAATCCGGTTTTCTTATAATGAACTCTAAATTTACCTGAAGGTGTAACAAAACTTGTATCGGCTTGAGGGCGGGATAATAACGATGACAAAACTTCTTTCTGTTTCGGATTAAATCTATTGAAATTGAGTTTCACATCATTAATAATTCCGAATCCGCATTTCTCCTGTTCGGTTAAAGAAGTAATACGGGATGGCTCTTTTACATTTCCAGCAACGGATCTGATTCTAACGAACTCGTTATATAGAGAATCGAGATTTTGTGAATAAATGGAACATGTAGATATAAATGCAATAATTAACAGTAAATATTTATTCATTTAACGAGTTTCATTTTTGTTAGATTATCCGAACTATCGATATAAATTAAAAATTCCATTTTACTCTTTAATCTATCAACAATATAGCTATTGATGTTCTTTGATTCAAAAAGATCATTAACATCAAGATTTCTTCCAAAGCTACTAATATCAATCCGTTTTAATTTCCCTTTAATTCTATCGTATAAAAAAAGCGAGTTCTCATTTTCTCCATCAAGGTATCTCATTAATCCTATTGAAGGAGTAAAATCCTTTAACGTAATTTTATTCAGTCTTTTTCTTAAATACAAGAACAGATCTGTATCCATATCATCATAAAACCATGCAGCCGTCAGATTTTCGTTGATTGATTCATCCTGGAAACTTGCTACATCCGAATAAATATTTTTTCCACTCAAAATTGTTTTTGACAGGAGGGTTTCTTCACTCTGGACTTTTCGGTTAAAGACGGATTTTTTCAGCAACAAATTAGATTGATTGCGTTGAATATGAAAAATCTCTTTATACAATTCGAATGTGATCGATGCCTGTTCAACATCGTTCGAAATTTCAGCGGCTCCGGAACTGACATATCGGAAATCCCTGAAATCAAAAGTTTCGATACTAAGTTTTCCACTGTTTTCTGATAACACATAAATAGTTTGCATATCCTTAACCCGGTCGCTCGTAATCTTTAAATCGAGAATTTGTCCGTCTGCATACAAAATTCTTTTGGAGAATTCCAACCGGTTAAAGTTTACCCTTAACATTTCAATAACATTTTCGCCATTTGAATAAAAATAAAAAGTACGATTCTCTCTATTAACTTCATCAACAACTACATTGCTATAATTTCTGGATAACCCACGGTAATAATAAGTATCGAATGCACTTTTTCTGGAGAGTAGAAAATTCAATTTCATCTGATCTTCATCTAAAAAATATAATCCTTTCATCCTGGTATTTAATAAAGTGAATGAACCAACCAGTGTTGGTTTGATTGCTAAAGGAATAGAAAGATTTTCAGCGTCGTTTATTTTTTCTATAAAATAGATTTTACCGCTGGAGTCCAGAAGAGCTAATTTTCTACCGCTTCTATCCACAAAGGAATTAATATCAACAATTCCTCTCCGCTTAAAATATGTAATGGGCTGATAAAACTCGTTTGTACTTTTTGCAAATGAAATGTAGAGTTTACCCGATTCCATGTTGATATAAGCAATGTCGTTGAATCCGTCCCCGTTAAAATCCATAATTGTATATCTATCCGGTTTTTCCGGAGTTTTTATTGCAAACTTCTTATTAAAAGAAGAAACCGAATCACCTTGAAAGACTTCGAATCCACCCGCACTTGTAAAGATCAAATCCTGAAAACCGTTATTAGTAATATCAGCTATTCGTAGTTCTTTCAATTCGTTACCCAAAGCAATTGATCTTGCCGAGTAAAAACCTCCGCTCCTGTTATTATAAAATAAAACGGCAGAATTTTTTATCATATCAACTGCTAGAATATCCACGTAACCATCATAATCCAGATCGATAAAACTTGAGTATGAATAGAGATTGTTTTTATCAATAGAACTTTCCTTCAGCTTGTTCTTATCTTCAGAAATTAAAGAGAGTCCTAAAAAATTATAACCGGAAACAAGTATTTCCGGTTTACCATTTCTATTAATATCTGCTACATCAATACTGGAAGGATATGAATCGAATTTAAGCCGGGACTGAATTGATATGGTTCCGCTTTTACTGAAAGTTACAAATCCCGCTTCCCTTTCTTTGCGTGAAATGAATGCATACTTTTTTCCACGAAGATCATCAGAACCTACAATGTGAAATTCATAAAATGAAGTTGAACTAAATTTTGCAGATGGGGCAGAATATTTATTTTTTTCCCATGTCTGTGCGGAATAGCCCTTCTCATTACCATAAAAAAGAACAAGATCCCGCCAGCCGTCGCTATTAAAATCGACTGGAAGAAATCTGGTCAGTCCGGATTTAACCTGGAATTCCTTAAATGAGCAGAATCCATTAAGAGGAATTTGAGAATGAATTATTGATGAATAAAAAAAAGATATGACTAAAATGGAATTAACTATTATTCGATCTATTCTCAAGTCGGGTTTTTCTTCTTTTGAGAGCTTCATCAAATCGGCGTTTTTCATCCTCGGTCTCTGGTACAATTTCGAATGTTTCAACTGGTTTACCATTTTCATCTACACTTACAAAAGTCAAATATGCTGTATTAGAATGAATTCTTGTTCCTTCTATATGGGATTCTGTAAAAACTTTTACTCCAACCTCCATAGAAGTTTTAAATGCCCTGTTAACTGATGCAACCAAAGTTACAACATTGCCAAGTTTAATTGGATGATGGAAGTCAATTCTATCAACAGATGCTGTTACACATACTTTTTGAGAATGTTTTGATGATGCAAGAGCAGCACAGATATCTATCCAGTGCATCAGTTGTCCGCCGAGTAAATTACCAAGCTGATTGGTATGATTCGGAAGAACGAGTTCCGTCATAGTAACTATCGATTCGCTAACAAACTTACTTTTCCTTTTTTCCTGATTACTCATTTTGCAATTAATCTCGATTCAATTTCCTGTAATTCTTTTGCATTCGGATCGTTCGGATACCTGCTCAGAAAAATGCTTATATCAGAAAGAGCTTCGTTGTTCAATCCTTTTTTCAACTCTATTTGTATTTTATTGTATAGCGCAAGAGGAGCAAATTTAGTATCGTGATAGGATTCAGTCACAAATGAATAATATTTCATCGCAGCATATTCATATTCCATTTTCTGATATATCAATGCGCTATTGTATTCTTTTTCTGCAAGTTTATCATTCATCTCTTTAATTTTTCTTTCAGCATCTTCTACTTTAGTATTTGATGGGAAGAAATCTATAAACGCCTGAAACTCCTCAATTGCTTTTTTTGTGTATGATTGTTCGAGCTGATATGGTGGCGATAGCTGATAATATGATTCAGCAAGCATAAATTGCGAATCGGGTACAAAAGGACTTGCCGGAGTGTTTCTTATTAACTTACTGAACTCATAAGCAGCAAGAAGGAATTGATTCCGCTTAAAATACGTCATAGCAAGATAATATTGAGCATCATCGCTTACAGAACTTGCCGGGTATTGTAAAATAATATTTTGAAATTCGAGAATTGCTTGTTCATAGTCTTCGTCGTTATATAACCGCATTACATAATTATAATATTCTTCTGGTGTAAACTGAGAAGTATCAACACTTGAAGAACATGCAGAAAAGAGAAGGACTATAAGAATAACTGCAATACTTAGGTTATACTTGTTCAAAAAAATCTCCGTTATAATAAAGCAGTGCAAAAATAGTTAAAATTGAATTGCTGTGAAATATACTTTTATCCCATTTTTTAAGGATTATTTACTTCTTATTGTAAAAAACAGAATAATTGTAACGATTAAAGTCCCAACCACAATAATTGGTTCCAAAAGGTTAGAAAAAAGGGGCAATTCCGGCATGGTTGATTGAGTAAAAGGGATTGCCGGATTTTCCAGGCGACTAATATTTTCGACTTCAACCGTGTCTTTATATGAATTACTTAGATCAACTGTATTAATTCCGGTCCTTCCGGATAGTATTACTGTAGCGTCAACATTAATTTTTCTTTCGATTAATAAATTTCCGAAGAATCCGTCCTTATGAGGATTCGAATACTCAACCGTTATATTATTAATTGAATGCTCGATTTTATTTTCTAAAGATTCATTCTCGCTTATAGATATACTGTTTTTAATGTAGGAATCGACAACTTTAGATTTTAGAAAGCTATATGATCCGGATGATCTGTATATAAAACTAAATGCAAGGTTTTTATTTATAACCGAGTTATCAATATTTAACACGGATTTTTCGATCAGTTCATTTACAACATCCAGGTTGGTTCTGGCTTGTCCAAATAGAACCGGTTGAAAAATTAATAATGTACAGATAGTCAATAATATTCTTTTCAAATGGGCTTAAAGTCTATAAGTTGTATTTCAAATTATAGAATCGAATTAGTAATTTCAAACAAAAGTTGGAATATAAATAAAGACAGCGAAGACTCTATTGAATCGTTCGCTGTCCAAATGTGATGAATAATGTAGAAAGATATTTATCTTCTTCCCGCAGCAATTTCTTTCAATCTTTCAATTCGCTCTTCAATTGGCGGATGTGTAGAAAACAATTTCATCATCGATTTACCGCTAAGAGGATTAACAATAAACATATGAGCAGAAGATGCACCGGCATGTGCCATCGGCAACATTTTATTTGCCTGATTAAGTTTATTAAGTGCATTTGCAAGACCCATCGGCTTACCTGAAATTTGAGCACCCCCCTCATCTGCCATATATTCACGCGAACGTGAAATTGCAAGCTGAATAAGAACCGCTGCAATTGGTGCAATAATTAATAGTGCCAGTTCATAAAATGCATTACCGCCTCTGTCATTATCCCTACTGCTGCCCCCAAACATTGCAGCATAACCGGCCATCCGTGCAATAAATGTAATTGTTCCAACAAGAGTTGCGGCAATTGTACTTACAAGAATATCGCGATTCTTTATATGAGATAATTCATGAGCAATTACTCCTTCCAATTCTTCTTTATTAAGAATATTCATTATCCCTGTTGTTACAGCAACTGCGCCGTTTTGCGGATTACGTCCCGTTGCAAATGCATTGGGTGTAGGATTTTCCATAATATATACTTTAGGCATCGGTAATTCAGCTCTGGATGCAAGCCGTTCAACCATATCATATAATTGCGGTTGTTCTTCTCTTGTAACCTGATGCGCGCGGTACATTGTAAGAACAATTTTATCGGAAAACCAGTAAGCACCAAAATTCATTGCGAGGGAAAATATAAACGCCATCATCATCCCTTGCTGTCCACCTAATAAATTACCCACAAACAGAAAGAGAACCATCATAAGTGTCATTAATATTACGGTCTTAAATCCGTTCATTTTTACTCCTTATTTTTTCTAATCGAAATTTATCTAAAGTTTGCTAATTCTAACAGATTCCTGTTGAGAAATGTTCCTTTAATAAGATTGAGTCGTCGATTAAGTTCTAATCGTCATTAAAGACTACCTTGCCTTTATAATTAATAATCTTTAAAATCGAACGTCAATTTGGAAGAAATATGAAAAAATTCTGGATTATTCTATTAATCATATCAACATCTACTTATTCCCAGAGCATATATAAATTTTTAAACCTCGATACGAGTCCAAGAGCCGCTGCAGTAGCCGGAAGTTTTGTATCTAACAATGATGATCCGAATGTAGTCTTCTACAATCCGGCCGGAATAAATTTTCTGAATAATTCTCCAATTTCATTTTCATTTCTAAAACATTTAATGGATATAAATTCAGCATCCCTTGTTTATTCCAGAGAGTTTGAAAGTATAGGCCGGTTTAGCGCAGCCATTAAGTATATTAACTATGGTGAATTTACTAAAGCCGATGTAAATGGAACTAAGTATGGAAATTTTGGTGCTGGTGATATTGCATTTATTATCGGTTATGGAAATAGATTAGATCAGAATTTCTATTATGGTGCAAACATTAAATTCATGTACTCTGGCATCGAAAATTATTCTTCAACAGCATTAGGCGTGGACCTGGGATTGCATTATGAAATTCCCGATTCAAAATGGAATTTCGGATTTTCAGTTTTAAATCTTGGCAGTCAGATTACTTCCTACATCGATACTAAAGAAGAATTACCGCTCGATATGAGATTCGGTTTTTCTAAACAGCTGGAAAATTTACCGTTCCGGTTCTTCTGGTCATTTAACAAATTGAATGAGAAGCAGGATAATTTCTTAGATCGATTTAAACAGATTACATTGGGTGGAGAATTCAAATTGGGTCCAAGTTTTCGCTTAAGATTTGGTTACGATAACGAGAAACGAAAAGAACTTAAAATAGGAACAACTGCCGGTCTGGCTGGATTTAGTCTTGGATTAGGATTCAATGTAAGTTCTTATGTAGTTGATTATGCCTTTTCATCACTCGGATATATAGGATCAATTCACAGGTTCGGAATTTCTACTAATTTATAATGAACATTTTATAATGTATAATTTCTAATGTGTAGTTTAAAATGATCAGTTTTCAATTGGAGTAAAATCTCAATCCGCAATTATCAATTCTCAATTATCTTCTATAAGGTGTTTTTAAGTATTGTTTTGCAAGTGAATGGGAATTATTTCTTTCTTTTAGCTTAAGAACTTCGTTATAATATTTAATTGCTTTATCGCGTTGGCCCATCATATCATACAATTGACCCAGATATAATACGGTATTAATCAAAAATCCAGATTCTTTGCCTTTATCAAGTTCTCTCGAAAGTTTTTCCGAAATTTCAAAATAATATGCAGCTGAATCAGCAACATTGCGGTTCTTAAATTCCTGTCCAATATAATAAGTGGCTTCTCTTTTATAACGCTTATTATAACCGGGCAGACCCTTTTCTGCTTTATTGAAAATGTCGCGGAAAGTTTTGACTGCTTCAGGATAATTATTTTCTTTTACAAAAGTAAGTCCATAATATTTCTGGAAATTCGGATTGTTTGGAAAATCTCGTAGTAACGCTCTCCCCCATCTTCGGGATTCTTCCATATTTTCTTCGAACTGGAAATAAAGTTTCTGAAGAAAGTGGCGCGATTCAATAAGAGTATATCTTCCATTCAATGCAACATACTCAAGTTCTTTAAGACCTTTATCCTTATCACCTTTAGGGAAAAAAATCATGAAAGGTTTTACAACAGGATATTTCTTAGGAATTACATCTGCGTAATAGTGGTAAATTCCAAATCCAAGCTGAACATCAACGTTTTTAGGATCTACTTCATAAGATTTAAATACCATATTTAAACCATCTTTGCCGTCGAGAGCAGCTTTGAACCAGCTTTCACGTATTGCAAGAAGTTGCCCTCTAAAACCGAGTGACCCGCCTTTGAAAAACATTGCATCAACATTTCTTTCGTTCTTATCTAGAATATCATCGCACATATCAATAACATCTTCTAGCTGATCATAAAATTTATCATCCATACTTTCGTCATCAAGATCCAGAAGAATGCGCCACCATGTTGTCATTGCCTTAAAAAATTTACCGGAAGGATGCGTGGGGTAGTCTTTTACAATTTTATCGAATGTCTTTTCGGCTTTATCAAACTCGATACTGTAAATCTGGTTGATTCCCGCTTTTACCAGGGAATCGTGTTTAAACCAATCGTAGTTCTGGGAAAAAGTTTGCACCAGAGGTAAAACAAGCAATATGTATAATAGTTTTATTTTCATTTAGTTCTTAAACTATGCTTGGAGTCAATTAAGTTCCCTCAAAACTTAATTATGGTGGAGATTAATTATTACTCTATTTTCTTTTAGGTCTATACATATCCGTTGCATGACCATAAAACAGTTCTGCTGCAAACATCATTGTTTCAGATAAAGTTGGATGAGGATGAATAGTAAGTTCAAGGTCTTTAACCACCGCTCCCATTTCTATTGCAAGAGTTCCTTCTGCAATCATATCCCCGGCACCAACACCGACGATAGCCACCCCAAGAATCCGTTCGGTTTCCGGTTCGATGATAAGTTTTGTCATTCCATCGTTTCTATCTAAAGTAGTTGCACGTCCGCTTGCACCCCAGGGAAATTTTGCTACTTCAATCTTAATTCCTTTTTCGCGTGCTTCAGTTTCTGTTAAACCTGCCCATGCAAGTTCCGGATCGGTAAATACAACAGCCGGAATTGCGTTTGGTTCGAAAGCAACTTTATGACCGAGGATTGCTTCGACGGCAACTTTACCTTCAGCAGCAGCCTTGTGAGCCAGCATTGCGCCGCCGACAATATCACCAATAGCATAAATGTTTGGATCATCAGTTTTCAATTGTTTATCAACTACAACAAATCCGCTTTGATTTACTTTCACTTTTGTGTTTTCAAGTCCAAATCCTGTTGTAACGGGTTTTCTTCCGATGGAAACGAGAACTTTATCAAACGTCTGTTCGGGCTCTGTAACATTTTTTCCTTCCAGCTTAACAACAACTGAATCTCCGCTGTCTTTCAATTCAACAACTTTTGTTTCAGTATAAACTTTATCCAGAATAGTTTTCAGTCTTTTTTCAAGTACTGCAACCATATCGCGGTCGGCACCCGGTAATAAACCGGGCAGCATTTCCACAACAGTAACTTTACTACCAAGAGATGCATAAACCGTACTCAATTCTAAGCCAATATATCCGCCACCAATTACTAATAATTTTTTGGGGACGTCAGTTATCTCAAGGGCGGACGTAGAATCCATTACACGTGGAGAGTCAGTTGGAAACCCTGGTATCATTGCCGGAATAGATCCGGTTGCAAGAATTGCCTTCTCGTAATTTACTTCCTCGGTTGTGCCATCAGCCTTTGCAACTGATAAAGTATTGGAATTAAGGAATGTAGCTCTTCCATTTATATAATTTACTTTTCTCTGTTTGCAAAGTTGTCCCAATCCCCCAGTAAGTTTATTTACAACACCGTTCTTAAAATCCCGAAGTTTATTTATATCTATTTTCGGTTCACTAAATTCAACTCCCCACTTTTTTGCTTCTTCAGCTTCATGAATAAGCTTAGCAACATGAAGCAATGCTTTTGAAGGAATACATCCTCTGTAAAGACAAACTCCGCCGGGATTTTTTTCAAGATCTATTAATGTTACATCCATTCCCAAATCTGCTGCAAGGAACGCCGCAGCGTAACCGCCCGGACCACCGCCAATAACTGCTAACTGAGTTTTAATTGACATATTACCTTTCCAAATATTTGATTAACAATGGTTCAAAAATAGTAAAAACGGAAAAAATAAATTCCGGATAAATGGTGGAATCGAAGTTTTATTTTTTTATCGTCTGTTCAATAATCAATGATGTGTTTCAAATTTTTGCCTGATCAATATAACAACATTTTATTTTCTCTTTATTTTCGAAATGACTTGCAACAAAAAAAGAGGTTGTTATATTAACAATAGTTATTTCTACAAATTAAATTTCGTTGTTGATCAAAAAAAAATAATAACCGGATTACCTCGCAAAATAAATTGTTATTTAACATTTACAAATAAATTACTATCCATAAATAATTTTCTTGAGCATAAAATTATTTTAATATCAATACAGAGTTCATTCTGTGAACAGTTAAGAGATAAAGGCTTCAATAAAACAGGAAAAGAAAACATGAAAAAATTTTTAATTACTATACTCATGTGCTCCACTCTTTTTGGCCAGAATAAAGTTGTAAAAGATCCAAGGATTCCACACTTAGAGAAAAAAGGTTATACAACACAACTTATAGTTGACAGCAAACCTTTTATTGTTCTGGGAGGAGAGCTTGGTAATTCATCCTTTACAAGTCTGGAATACATGAAACCAATCTGGCCCAAATTAAAAGCGATGAATTTAAATACAGTATTAGCGCCTGTTGACTGGGAACTAGTTGAACCTGTTGAAGGCAAATTTGATTTTGTTCTATTAGATCAGTTGGTTAATGAAGCACGAAATTATAATCTGAAACTTGTTTTACTCTGGTTCGGATCGTGGAAAAATAGTATGTCGAGTCATGCACCATCATGGGTTAAGTTAGATCAGAAAAGATTCCCTCGTATAAAAGATGACAAAGGAAGAAGTCACGAAATACTTACTCCTTTCAGCGAGGAGAACCTTAAAGCTGACTTAAATGCATTTAAGGCATTGATGAAACATATTAAAGAAATAGATAGTGACAAACACACAATAATAATGATTCAACCGGAAAACGAAATTGGAATTCTACCCACAGCGCGCGATTACCATCCTTTGGCAAACAAAAAATTTGAAGAGCAGGTACCAGCAGAGTTGATGAACTATTTGGTTAAAAAGAAAAAAATTCTTGTACCGGAATTTTTAGAAGTGTGGGGGAAAAATGGTTTTAAAGAATCCGGAACTTGGGAGGAAATTTTTGGTAAAGGACTTCACACGGATGAAATTTTTATGGCGTGGTACTATGCAAAATTCACAAATACGATTGCAGACGCCGGTAAATCAATTTATCCATTACCGATGTTTGTTAACGCTGCATTAAATCGCCCGGGTCGATTGCCCGGTTCCGGTTATCCAAGTGCCGGACCATTGCCTCATTTAATGGATATCTGGAAAGCCGGTGCGCCATCAATCGACTTTTTATCACCCGACTTTTATTTCCCAAATATAAAGCACTGGAGCGATCTTTATACACGTCAGGCTAATCCGCTTTTTTTACCCGAACATGATTTCAATAATACTGTTGCAGCTAAAGCAGCATTTGTAATTGGACATTATGAAGCAATCGGATTCTCACCTTTTTCTATTGAGTCCACCAATAAACCCGAGAGCGAACCGATAGGAAAAGTATATAACTTAATTAAGCAGCTTACACCAATTATCACAGCTAATCACGGTCAAAAAAGAATTGAAGGGGTTCTATTCGATAAAGAAACACAAGAAAGTGTTTTTACACTGGGCAATTATGAATTTACAGTCAGACATAGTTACACTTTCGGATACGAAGCAAACTCTAAGAACGAAACATGGGAAACTACCGGTGCAATAATAGTTCAGACAAATGAAAATGAATTTTATGTCGCCGGATCGGGATTTGTTATAACATTCAGAAACACCAAGAATCCTGATCTTATTGTTGGGATACTAAAAACTGATGAAGGGAAATTTGAAAACGGTAAATGGAAAGTAATCCGGCACATGAACGGAGATCAGACTCATCAGGGCAGACATATCCGAGCATTTGTTAATGATTTTTCAATCCAGAGATTTGAGTTATACAACTATGAATAACAATTCCATAAATATTATTTCTTTATAAAGATGGAAATGATACTATGAGATTTAAAAATTTTTTTTGGTTTTACGTGATAATATTTGTGATCAATACAAATGGACAGAGTCAATCTGATCAGCGAAAAACATGGATGGCAGATAACGGAAACGGAACGTTTACAAATCCGATCTTCTTCGATGAATTTTCTGATCCCGATTTAATTCGTGTTGGCAATGATTATTATCTAACCGGAACTACAATGCATGCTATGCCCGGTCTTCCTGTTCTTCATTCAAAAGACCTTGTTAACTGGAAGTTCTTAAGCTATGCAATGAATAAATTAGATTTGGGTTCGGAATTTCGGTTAGAAGATGGAAAAGAAATTTACGGACAGGGAATCTGGGCACCGTGTTTCCGATTTAATAATGGTACGTTTTATATCTGGTCGAATGTAAACAGGAAAAAGACTCAACTTTTTACTGCGACAAATCCGAAAGGACCATGGACACATTCCGAAATGAATGTTTCACTTCATGATCTCTCAGTACTTTTTGATGATAATGGAAAAATCTACGTTGTGTGGGGATATGATGAATTACATTTGGCAGAATTAAATGATGATTTGAAAGATTTAAAACCCGGGACAGAAAAAATAATTATTTCCAAAGGGAGTGGTGCCGGTGAAGGTTGTCACTTCTATAAAATTGATGGTAAATATTATATCACTTCAACGAATTGGGATCCGGTTTGCTATCAGGTTTGTGCACGCGCAGATAATCCATACGGACCTTATGAAATTACAACAATTAGTGCTGAAGAAAATTTAGGAATTGGAACCGGATGGAGATTACCTTATTCTGAGAAAGAAAAAAAATTTCTGGTTATTCCACCACCGGAAAATCATGTTGGTTGCATTACACTTCATCAGGGAGGAATTGTACAAACTCAATCGGGTGAATGGTGGGGATTTTCCATGATGGATCATAATTCGGTTGGAAGACTATTATGCCTTTCACCTATTACGTGGGAAAACGGTTTTCCATATTTTGGATTATCGGGAAATCTAACCCGAACGCCGCGAACCTGGATTAAACCCAACACAGTATTTTCATCACCACCTGAAGCACCTTACGATCGAAGTGATGATTTCTCTGATTCGAAACTAAAACCGATCTGGCAATGGAATCATGTCCCGGTCGATTCAAAATGGTCGTTATCAGAAAAAAGAGGTTACTTATGTTTGAAATCCTTACCGGCTGAAAATTTCTGGTACGCAAGAAATACTCTGACACAACGTGCAATAGGACCGGAATCCATTGCAACAACAGAATTAGAAATAACAGAATTAAAACCGGGCGATGTTGCCGGGCTTGCTCTTCTAAATTATCCCTATGTATGGATTGGTGTACGTCGTAATGAAGAAGGTTTTGAAATTCAGCAATTTGATCAGCGCACAAACATTCTTGAACGTATAAAATTCAGTTTGAATAAAATATGGCTGCAAGTTGAATGCAACTTTGATACTGAGTTTGCATGGTTTAGTTACAGTACAGATGGTAAAACCTTTTCAACATTCGGCGAAAAATTTATAATAGCTTATCAGCTTAAAACATTTCAAGGTGTTCGCTTCGCATTATTCAATTATAATATTAATGGCACTGAAGGAGGAGTTGCTGCATTTAATTCATTCGATCTATATGAACCACGTCCGAGTGGATTAACCAAACCGATTCCTTACGGAAAAAATATTTCACTAATGAATATTGCAGATAACACTGTTTTAGTAAACTGGAAAAATTTTTTAAGACCAGTATCAGCTAATCACGAGCTTGCAAACAGTAAAGCTTCTCACTTTAAAGTAATTAATAAAGGAAATGGAAGAATTGCATTACAATCGGAATTAGATGGCGGATACGTTACTGTAAAAAATGATGGAAGAATGAGCGAGGTCCGAATTGAAAAAGATGATAACGGAGAAGCATCAGTATTTCAATGGATTGATATGCTAAAGGATGATATAGTTTTACTTTCACTTAAAACCAACCGATACTTGTTCGCTGAACCAAAGGCAGGAAGTCTCTGCTCGGCCGATGCACGAGGGACCAGACCGGATAGAAAAGACGGAACATGTTTTAAGTGGATTATTATAGATAAGTAGCTATCTAAGTTAGTATTAACATTTATGTAAATAACGAATATGGAAATTTTTCTTCCTTAAAAGCAGAGCTAATTATGAAAAGAAATTTAATTCACCGGTTTAGACACAAAATTAATTTTGTTACACTGTTGATAATGCACTTCTTTTTATCATCTTATTCCTATTCACAAACTGTATCAGTAAATGGAAAAATTACAACAGCGAATGTTGGTATACAAAATGCATCTGTAACTTTTATCAATGAAAGCGATACCACAAAAAAATATAATGTTATGACCGATAACGAGGGGAACTACAGTGTAGGCGTTATTACCTCGGTTAATTCAAATGAAGACAATATTCCACCAGCATTTCAACTGGAACAGAATTATCCTAATCCTTTTTCATCATCAACAGCAATCGTGTATAAACTTAACAAGCATGCAGACGTTCAGTTGAGAATTTATGATATACTTGGAAGAGAGGTAAGAAAATTTAATTTCGAAAATCAAGCAACAGGAATTCATGGAATTCACTGGGATGGTAGAAATAACTATGGCAGAATACTCTCTCCGGGAGTCTATTTTTATCAGCTCGTTTCGGGAAACAATTCCATTACAAAGAAAATGATTTTCGGTACAAGTCGTAATAAAAATTTTACTTTACCAAACTTTATTTCCTCTACATCACTCAGCAATTCTAAACTTGAAATGAACTTGCTGCAGAATGCTAATTACAAAATTAGAATTGAAAATCTGCCCAATACTTTTCCGCCGATTATTTCAAAACAAATTAATAATGTAACCGTCAACAGGGATACAACGATCAATATAAGTTTAGATACACAAACTGCTATTCCTGTTGTTACAATTTATAAGGACAGCACACAACAAATTATAAGAGGATTTGGTGCGGCAAATATTGTGGGCTGGCGACCGGATATGACTTCCAGTCAAATTACAAAAGCATTTGGAACCGGAGATGGGCAATTGGGTTTTTCTATTCTTCGCTTAAGAATCCCTTACAACAGTACAAATCAGGATTTCAGTTTACAGGTTCCAACTGCAAAAACAGCTCATCAAATGGGAGTTACAATTATAGCATCACCCTGGACACCACCAGCAAATATGAAAACCAACAATAATATTGTAGGGGGCAGATTAAAAGAAAGTTCTTATGCTGCTTACGCTGCACATCTAAAATCATTTGTTGATTATATGGGAACAAATGGTGTTCCTATCTATGCCGTCTCCGTTCAAAACGAACCAGACGTTAGTGTCACTTACGAATCGTGCGATTGGAATGCCGCAGAGATGGCAAAATTTGTTAAAGAAAATGGTGCGGCAATCGGTACAAAGGTTATGGCACCGGAATCATTTAATTTCAACAAGACAATTTCTAATTCTATCCTAAATGACCCTGATGCAGCAAAAAATGTTGATATAATATGCGGGCATTTATATGGTGGCGGACTGGAAAGTTATCCGCTTGCTGCAAGTAAAGGAAAAGAATTATGGATGACTGAATATCTCGATCTCGATACCTCCTGGACAGCAAACCTTGGAACAGGAACACAAATCCAGAATTGTATGAATGCCGGAATGAATGCTTACGTCTGGTGGTACATAGTAAGATTTTATGGACCGATTCATGAAAACGGATACATTACCAAACGCGGTTATGTGATGTCTCAGTTCGCACGCTTTATAAGACCCGGTTATTATAAAGTAAAATCCACACAACCTGTAAGAAATACAAATGTTACAGCTTATAAAGGTGATGGTTCTAAACTTGTTATTGTAGCTTCGAATATTACTTCTTCACCAATGATTTATTCATTTGATATTCCGAATGCAGGTGTAAATTCATTTTCACCTTATACAACAACGCAAACAAAAAACTGTATTAAAGGGAATAACATTCAGGTAGTAAATGGAAAGATCACAGTTATTCTGGAACCATCGAGTATTACAACTTACGTTTCTAATTAAGGTTATTTTTGAAATGCTGAGGTAAAAGTTTTTATGAAATATTTTCGAATAGTATTCATTTGGTTTCTTTTAATAACAATCGGCATAGGGCAATCTGCATCATTCAAAACTTATACAAATCCTGTGATTCCGGGAGATCATCCTGACTGCACACTGACCAAAGTTGGTAACCATTTCTATACAACCGGTTCATCATTCAATCCCACACCTGTTATCTACCACTCAACAGATTTAGTTCACTGGGAAGCAATTGCTCAACCTGTAAGTGCGGCATGGTCTGGTTATGGCGATGAGCCGGCCGGGGGATGCTGGGGCGGACAAGTTGTATTCTATAATAATAAGTGGTGGCATTTCTTCTCGCGCGCAAATAAAATGTATTTTACTACTGCCGATGATATCCGGGGAACATGGACTTTACCAACACTTATGAATAAACCTCCACAAGTTCCCGGATTAGGTTACGACAATTCTATCTTTATTGATGACGATGGTAGCTGGTATCTTCTTGTTAAGAACGGACAGGTTAATAACTGGATTGTTCAACTTGGTAATGATGGTCAACCTCAAGGTGCTGTTTACGATTTACGCTGGCTTAATCCGGCACCAAATTATCCTTTCAGCTGGGCGGAAGGTCCTGTAATGTGGAAATATAAAGGATATTATTTTTACTCGTTTGCACGAAATGTATCCGGCGGACAAAAAGTTTTCAGAAGTAATAGATTAACCGACGAACAGAGTGCCTGGGAAAATCTCGGTGATTTCTTTAATGAAAATGATCCGTTGAAATGGCAAGCGTTATTTCAGAATCCGAATCACAGTTCAGCAGTTGTAATGCTGGATGACAGCACACATTGGGTTGTTCACCCATTATGGCGTAATGCTAATAACAATGAATGGTATGGTCAGGGAAGACAGGGCTTGTTAAATCAGGTAAGATACAATGCAAACTTAAAACCGACTGCTGATTACCCTATCAATGTTCCAAAAGATGCGCCCAAATTACCGAGCAGCGGTATTCCATGGATGGTTCCTCATTCTGATTTTTTTGATTCTGAAAAACTTAACCCCGAATGGTCCTTCCTCGGTTTTACTCCGGAGAGTTCATGGTCGCTTTCAGAACGCAAGGGATGGTTAAGCTTATCAAATAAAAGTAAACCAAATACAATCATAAAAAATGATGGTGAACATAATTATTCAATAATAACAAAACTTGATTTTGCGGCGCAGTCTGTAAATGATCTTGCCGGCATCTGGATTTTTAATGGAAAGCAAACTCTATTTGCAAAACTTTTCAGTTCAACAGATAGCACCGGGAATAAAGTAATTGGCTTCAGTTATAAAACAACTTATTACGAAGTTAAGAATTCTAACGTAAAAGATAATATTGTTATTCTAAAGCTTGTTAGAGAAAATCACTCTTTAACGGGATATTTCAGTTTGGATGGATACAACTGGATACAAGTAGGAAACAGCATAGATGTAAATGACATGGATGGTTTTCAATCGGATTATAATTCGTGGACGGGAAACCGACAGGGTTTGTTTGTTCAGGGAAATAATCCGGCATATTTCGATTACTACATTTATCGCGACGCTTACTCACCAATAGTTGCAGAATATCCGGCAAATCAATTTGGAACCACTCCTCCATCCCGCCCAAGTTCAATTCGTTTTCTTGATAATATTCATAATGATGATTGGGCTTTATATGCCGGTGTTGAATTTGGAAACAATCAATATGTCAAGAAACCGGATTCGCTTGTAATTGTTGCATCATGCGGATCTACTGGCGGTGTAATTGAAGTCTGGCTCGATTCACTCGATTCCAATAATAAAATTGCTGAGTGTGAAATTTCAAATACCGGCGACTGGAGTACTTATAAAACTTTTTCGACAAAAATTTTAAAAACCGTTTCAGGCAATCATGATGTTTATCTAAGATTCAAGGGTTCAGGAAGTGATAAGCTTTTCAATCTGCAGTCATTAACTTTTATTGATACTACCCCGCCAACATCAATCCATGAAAAAGGTTTGAACAATATTCCTGATAAATTTATACTCGAGCAGAATTATCCCAATCCTTTTAATCCTACTACAACAATTAAATTCACAATACCGGGCGAAGAATCGCGGCATACCTCCACCCTACATCATGTTACGTTAAAAATTTATGACATCCTTGGAAGAGAAGTGGCTATACTTGTTGATGAATACAAATATCCCGAAAATTATTCAGTTCAATTTGAAGCCGATAATACTCTTGCCACCGGAATTTATTTTTATCAATTGAAGGCGGGTAGTTTTGTTTCAACAAAGAAAATTATTTTTTTGAAATAAATAATCATATCGGTTCTTCACTCTTCTGCATCTCCCTGCACTTCGTTTTGTACTTCTCTAACATTCGGTGGATCCCATCCAATTACTGAACCACTTTTTATTAATGAAAAGTAAGGCGACAGCGTTGCACCGGGAAGGGTTCTAACATTATCTTCTATTTTAATAGGACCCGTTCCTGTTCCGGCACCAATTTTACAGTTGTTTCCTATTTCAATTAGTCCATACCTAAACTTTCCAGATCCTTCATATGCATGAACAGTGAGCCGTGTAAATGCACCTAACAAAGTATTATCACCGATGAATATTAATTCCGGACGGAAGTGATCGAGCCATACCATCTGCATTATCTCTGCTCCTTTGCCTACATGTATTCCCATCCACCGGTAAAATTTATTTTTGAATCGAGTACCTTTTAGTAAAAACGAAATTGCTACTTGAAATGTTAGTAAGGTTCTTCGTCCAAATGGAAGATTTAGAACACGCCAATTGATTGAATTCTTCTCTTCAATTGATCCCAGTCCAGTGAATGTATAAACTCTTCTTATAGGTGTAAAAAATTTTTCGAGATTTGATTTTCCTTCTTCCATTTTAGGATTTAAAGAGTTTACATCTGTTCCCTTACCACCGGAAGTTTTGCTGATAAAAATCTGGCGGTTCTTCTTTCTGCCGAGCTTAATTGCACGCTGAATTATTTCTGTGGTAACTATCCGGATAACCTCTTCTGGCGATTTGTCCCGATATTTTTTCAATTCGAATACCTCCCGGAAAATCAATTACAAAAAACGAATAATATTATTCCATGTCAAGGTTTGTTTTGGGTGAGATTAATAGAATAAATGATGTGATGGCTAAAAAAATAATCGAGGTCGGCTTAAAAGTAAGTTTTTTAGATAATAGCACACAAATAAAACTGATTAAAACGGATTGAGACAGATTTTTATAATTACTTTGTTGGAAACCTCTAATTTTCTATCCTTCTAAACTTAATAGGAACGGATTTTCGAGTGCATTTACAACCCAACGTAAAAACCTGATTGCGTCTGCACCATCAATTATTCTATGATCGTAAGAAAGTGAAAGAGGCATCATTAACCGGGGTTTGAATTCTCCATCAATATAAACGGGTTCGTAAGCAGATTTAGATACGCCAAGAATTGCGACTTCGGGTGAGTTTACGATAGGTGTAAAGTATGTACCACCAATTCCGCCAAGATTAGAAATTGTAAAACATCCGCCTTGCATCTCTTCCAGTGTTAACTTTTTATCGCGCGCTTTCCTGCTGATCTCATTGAGTTCAATAGAAATCTCGGTAATATTCTTCTTATCAACATCCCGAATTACCGGTACCAGCAAACCTCTATCTGTATCCACAGCAATTCCTAAATTGAAATATTTCTTATAAACAATCTCATTCTTCTCCATATCAACACTGGAATTGAATTGCGGGAAAACTTTCATCGCAGATGCAATTACTTTTAAGAGTATTCCCGTAACTGTAAGTTTTCCTCCGGCTTCTTCAACCTTTTTACCGAATTGCTTGCGCAGTTTTTCGAGTTCTGTAATGTCGGCTTTGTCAAATTGAGTAACATGTGGTATAGTTGCCCAAGCATAGGATAAATGTTCTGCTGTCTTGCGGCGGATATTACTCATCGGTTGACGGTCAATTTCTCCCCACTTGCTGAAATCCGGTAAAGTTTCTTTTGGAATTGAAACACCGCTTCCGACAATACCACCTTTTTGTATTTGCTGATTCAGATTTTTCGCAAATGATTTAACGTCTTCAATAGAGATTCTTCCACCGGGTCCACTTCCTCTAACATTAGAGATTTCTATTCCAATTTCTCTTGCAAATCTTCTAACAGATGGAGCCGCCGGGACAACAACTTTAGAAATATCTTTGGGAACCGAGATTGTCTGAGGCATGTGAGTGTGTTCTTTTGTGAGAATCGGTTTCAAGTTATCAGTTATCGGTTGACTGGTTTTATCCGTTGTTGTATCAATAACTTTTGCAGAAGATTTTTCTTCAACCGGTTTTGATTCATTCTCAGATCTTAATTCTGAGCTTTCAATTATAAATGCTACAGAACCAACCGGTACCTTATCTCCATCCTTTACCTTTACTTCTTTTACAATTCCACCAACCTCAGCTGGAATTTCTACAGTTGCTTTGTCTGTTTCAATTTCCAGAACAATTTGATCCTGTGAAATCTTATCCCCTGACTTAACCAAAACTTTTGTTATTTGTGCTTCGGGTATATTTTCACCTAATGCCGGAATTTTAAACTCATAGAGAGAGAGTGATTGAGGTTTGGTTTTTTGTGTTTCAATTTTAGGTTGCTGTATTACTTGAGCAGGTTTTTCAACCAATTCCTTTTTTTGCTGGTTCTCAACAATCTCTTTTTTCTTACTATCAGCTGTAACTGATGCATTACTTTCTACTTCCACGGAGATTAGTGGTTCCCCAACTTCGGCTTTAGTTCCTTCCTTTACAAATACTTCTTTAACCTTTCCGGCAAACTCGGACGGAACTTCAACCGTAGCTTTATCGGTTTCAATTTCTACAACAACCTGATCTTTAGCGATAGCATCACCGGGTTTAACCAGTACTTTTATTACATCAGCAGAATTAATTCCATCACCTAAAAATGGTAATCTAAAATCAACTGTCATTTTTTTCCCATTCAATTATTTTATTAAAACGGAACGCAGATTATTATGATCTTTTATGATAGATGATGATCTTATTTGATCATAATCATCATAAAGATCAGCGTTCTATTTAAGCCTTAGCCGGATTCGGTTTATCCGGATTAATTCCTAATTCCTTCTGTGCTTTTTTAACAACTTCGGGTTTTAATTTCCCTTCCTTAGCAAGAGAGTGAAGAGAAGCATAAACAATATGTTTTGCATCCACTTCAAAGAAATCTCGTAGTGATGTACGTCCTTCGCTTCTTCCATAACCGTAAGTCCCTAATGAATGAAGCGGACCGGGGAGCCATTTAGAAATCGAATCACTTGATAACTGAACATAATCCGATGCAGCAATAAAGACACCGCTTTCACCCTTTGTAATTTCTGTAATGTAAGGAGCTTTAGCTTCTTTATCCGGATGCAACATATTCCAGCGTTCAGTTTCCTGTGCGTCGAGATGAAGATTCTTATAACTTGTTACACTCCAAATATCAGCGGCAACATTATAATTCTTTTCAAGTTTCTCGGCAGCTTTAATTACTTCATTAAGAATTGTACCACTTCCCATAAGATGAACTTTACCTTTTGCATTTTTTAAATCACTCTTCCTAAATCTATACATACCTTTAAGAATTCCATCCTTTACATCTTTAGGCATTTCTGGTTGCGGATAATTTTCATTCATCACAGTTATATAATAGAAAATATTTTCCTGTTTTTCGTACATGCGGTAAATACCATCGCGGATAATTACTGCAAGTTCGTATGCAAATGCGGGATCGTAAACCATAAGATTTGGTATTGTATAGGAAAGAAGTAAACTATTTCCATCCTGATGCTGCAGTCCTTCTCCGGCAAGTGTAGTTCTACCGGCTGTAGCACCAAGCAGAAATCCCTTACAACGCATATCACCGGCAGCCCATGCAAGATCTCCAATTCTCTGGAAGCCGAACATCGAATAGAAAATAAAAAATGGAATAGTGTTTATTCCGTGCGTTGCATAAGCAGTTCCGGCAGCAATGAAGGATGAAATTGAACCGGCTTCTGTTATACCCTCTTCAAGAATCTGTCCGTTCTTTGCTTCTTTATAATAGAGTAAACTATCCTTATCTACAGGTTCATATAATTGGCCAACATGAGAATAAATTCCAATCTGACGGAATAAAGCTTCCATACCAAATGTTCGTGCTTCATCCGGAACGATCGGGACAACAAGATGACCAAGCTCTTTATCGCGCAAAAGTTTTGAAAGGATTCTAACAAAAACCATTGTAGTGGAAACGTCGCGTCCCTCTGTACCTTTGTAAAATTCTTCGAAGATCTCTTCTGAAGGAGTTTTAACTGGAGATGCTTTAACAACCCTTTTGGGGATATAACCACCAAGCTGCTTTCTTCTCTCTTTTAAGTAAATAATTTCCGGACTGTCTTCTGACGGGCGGTAGAAAGGAGCTTCAACAACTTCTTCATCACTAATCGGAATTCCAAATCGTGTTCTGAATTCTTTTAATTCGTCTTCATTTAATTTTTTCTGCTGATGCGTAATGTTCTTTCCTTCACCTGCTTCGCCCAATCCGTAACCTTTAACTGTTTTTGCAAGAATAACAGTTGGAGCGTCTTTGTGTTCAAATGCAGCTTTAAAAGCAGCGTAAACTTTTTCCGGATCGTGTCCGCCGCGTTTCATCTTTTCAAGTGTTTCATCGGAATATTTTTCTACAAGCTTAAGTAGCTCGGGATATTTTCCAAAAAATGTATCACGAATGAATTTACCGCCACGAACAATATAATTCTGAGATTCACCGTCAATCATTTCATTCATTCGTTTTATAAGGAGACCATTTTTATCTTGATCAAGAAGTGGATCCCAATCGCTACCCCAGATGACTTTAATAACGTTCCATCCTGCACCGCGGAAATTTGCTTCAAGTTCCTGGATAATATTTCCATTACCGCGAACCGGTCCATCAAGACGCTGTAAATTACAGTTGATTACAAAAATCAGGTTATCAAGTTTCTCTCTTGCTGCAAGAGAAATAGCTCCAAGTGTTTCTGGTTCGTCGGTTTCACCATCGCCAAGAAATGCCCATACTTTCTGATCTGAATGCTGCTTCAATCCTCTGTCTTCGAGGTAACGTGCAAACCGCGCCTGGTATATTGCCTGAATTGGTCCAAGTCCCATTGATACAGTGGGAAATTCCCAGAAGTCCGGCATTAACCATGGATGCGGATAAGAAGATAATCCTCCGCCGGGTTTTAATTCCCTTCTAAAATTTTCTAACAACTCTTTAGAAATCCTTCCTTCAAGAAACGCTCTCGCATAAATTCCCGGTGCTGCATGTCCCTGGAAATAAATTATGTCACCGGGGTGATTTCCATCCTTACCTCTAAAGAAATGATTGAAACCAACTTCATACAAAGTTGCAGCAGAAGCATAAGTTGAAATGTGTCCGCCGATTCCGGATTCTTCTTTATTAGCACGAACAACCATTGCCATAGCATTCCATCGGATAAGACTTTTAATGCGGCGTTCAATTTCCCTTCCTCCTGGGAACGGGGGCTGCATCTCTTTTGGAATTGTATTTATATATGGTGTGTTTGCAGTAAAGGGAAGTTCTACGCCCGACTCATGAGCATATACACTTAAGTTATGAAGCAGTTCTTTAACCTTTTCCGGTCCGCCTGATTGTAGAACATATTCTAATGATTCGAGCCACTCTCTTAATTCCAACTCATCAACAAGAGAATGACTATTATTGCTAAAATCGCCCATTTATTAATCCTTTGTGTCTTAACAAAAAGTAATAGAATTTGAAAAGCAGTTGCAAATTTATGAATTATATTGAAGTATTTCTATTTATCAAAGATAACGACATCTTTGAAACGTAAGTTCAATAAGATGGCAGGAGTTATCTTTCGGATCATTATAAGTAAACTATAATAGTTAGAGACATCTGAAAAATTCAGTTAGTTAAATATATTTTTAAGTATTGCTGTTTT
>CAZEBL010000005.1:0-29361 GCA_964510325.1 uncultured Melioribacter sp.
AGGATATTTTTTATTGGAGGACTGATAGGAAGGAGGTAGCCAGATAATTATATCGCGTTCGTTTTTAAGGTTGATACTGTAAAACTCGTGATGAAACTCTATATGCCCTACAATGTCTTCCTGTCCAACCTTAGGCTTATTTTCTCTAAATACTATCATCCTTCCTTTGTAATTTAATTGCGGGTTCGAATATAATATTTTTGTATAAAATTATTGACCCCTTAACCTATTATAAAAAATCGAAATTATTATTAATTTCCTTCAGTAGAATTTATGTGAATGAAATAAATAAGGTATACATGGAAGTTAAGAATATTAGTCAGAATCACAACCAGAGGAATTTAATTTGTAATTGGTGCGGTATTCCTTCCAAAATTGTCTGGGTTCATGGGCATGGTCAATGTTCTAATTGTGGAATTAATATAGAAGAATGCTGCAAAGGGGAAGTCTGCCAGCCCCAAAATAATTCGGAAAATGAAAACTATACCGACACAAAAAGTAAAAAATAAACTTGCTTCAACTGCTGTCTTATTATTATCCTCAATCTCAACTTGATACTTCATATTGAATGCTACTCCCTCAAAGTAATCTAAAATCCAATTTCTAATTTGGCATTACAGTTGAAATAGCAAGCTGAATACTAGAAACGGATTTATGGAATTAATTGAGATTATTTTTACAATTTTGATATTAAGCGGTGGATTTCTATTTGTTGTAATCCTTGTCTCTTATTTTATATCAAGAAGAAAAAGAAATGATATTGTGCTGAGTGAAAATACGGTTTACTCTAAACCAGTTTATTCCAGGTATGTTCAGCAACAGTTTGAACAATCTGCAATTAATAGAGAAATTAATAATCATCAGCCAATTATTTTCCATTTCGATAATATTAAGAACCGTTCAACTAAAATTGTTAGAAAGCAAACATTCCCGGATCGAGAGATTCAGGAATCACTTAGATCAAAAAATACTGACCCCAACTCTAAAAATCCTTCCAATGGTAAGCGCTATAAAATAGTCAATGAAGAATTAAATAAAGATCGAAAACCATTTGTAGTCAACTTTTATCAATAATTCTTTCATCAAATAAAATAATTAAAAAATAGTCACTTCCCGGATCAAATCTAATCTAAATAGCACATTCTAAAAATATATCCGCACGATCTTAATTTTTTTTACGATGAATTTTTATTATTATTTCAATTGAAAAAATGATTTATACGTCCGAATAAAAACCGGAGAATAGTCTTCATCTTTATATCTTACAGATGGCACCGTTGCATTATTAATGCATCAATAATTTTTAATCGACCATTTTCTATATCCCAATTAAAAAGTGAAAAATTTTAAGGAGAATTTATGCCTTCATTTTCAAAATGCGTTCAGGAAATGAGAACCTCGGAAATTAGAGATTTGATGAGTGTTGCAACGCGACCCGATATTATTTCTTTTGCAGGTGGAATGCCAAATAACGATCTGTTCCCTGTAAAGGAAATTGATCAGATCTATAACAGTTTAAGTGATCAGTTAAAGAAAACAGCATTTCAATACGGGCCAACCCCCGGTTACCCGCCATTAATTGAATCTGTAAAAGAGTATTTGCGTTCAAAAAAATTACCAGTCGATACAAATGAATTGATCATTACAGCCGGCTCTCTTCAGGCAATTAATATTGTTGCAAAATTATATGTTGATCCGGGTGAAACCGTTGTGACTGAAAACCCTTGTTTTATTGGCGGAACTTCCGCATTCAAATCATATCAGGCAAATATTGAAAGTGTTGACCTTGATGAACATGGACTTATTATGGATCAACTAAAACAAAAGTTTGCAGATAAAACAAAGCAACCACGATTAATTTATCTCTCTCCATATTTCCATAATCCCGCTGGAATTGTGTATAGTGAAAAAAGAAAAAGTGAATTGCTTAGTTTTTTAGAAGGGAAGGATTGCGTATTAATTGAAGACGATCCCTACAACGAACTTTATTTTGACGAAGAGAGCAAAAAATTAACTGTGCCTATGAAAACTATCCAACCTGAACCGGTTCCTATTTGTTATATCGGTTCGTTCTCTAAAATTCTTGGTCCAGGTATGCGTCTTGGCTGGCTTCTTGCACCTCCGGAAATAATTGCAAAAGCGCAATTAGCTAAACAATCTATTGATGCTTGTTCTTCAACTTTTACACAGGTTCTTGCAGATCAATTTTTACGTCAGGGTAAATTGAAAAATTATGTGGAGAATCTTAGAATAATTTATGCCAGAAGAATGAAGCTTATGAATGATTCGATGAAAAAAAATATGCCTCCAGAAATAAAATGGGTAGTTCCAAAAGGGGGTTTTTATATATGGGTTCAATTACCTGAGAATGTCGATTCGTTGGAGATAATGAAAGAATCAGCTGCTAAAGGAGCGATTTTTGTAATCGGAAAAACTTTCGATCCTCATGGAATAAAAAATAATTGTTTCAGATTAGCTTTTTCTCATACTCCTGAAGATCTAATAGAAAAGGGAATTAAGATTGTAGCTGATGCTGTTAAATCGAAACTTTGATTTTTTGAGTAATGCTTTCTTTAAAGATTTTTATATCAGTCTGGGTTTTTTAATCCGAGTTTTCAGTCAGTCTGAGCTTTTTTAATCCGAGTTTTCGGTCAGTCTGAGCTTTTTTAATCCGAGTTTTCGGTCAATCTGAGCTTTTTTAATCCGAGTTTTCGGTCAGTCTGAGCTTGTCGAAGACTGAAGATCTCAATACAAATAACACATTTACTTTGAAAAGTAGATACTTTCATTTGTACTGAAACATAAGAGTTTATGAACTTGGTTTGATGCTATATTTTTTCGATTCCTCTATTCCGGCATTAAGTGCATTTATATTCATAGTTACAATATCGTCTCCTTTTCTACCAAATAGGGTTTTAATTCCACTCTTTAAGTTATCATATGGAATTTCCAGAAATGGAGAAGCTGCACCGAGGATTACCACATTCGATGTTTTGGGGGCTTTAATTTTTTTTGCAATCTCTTCTGCGTTAAATGCAATAACATTTTTGTAAGTATTAATTTGTTTAATTAACAATTCGAGATCGGGATAGTTTGGAATGTTTACAAACGGTGTTGTATTAGTTATTATCCAACCTTTATTGGAGAGGAAAGGCAAATAACGAAGAGATTCCATCGGTTCAACAGAAATAATTAAGTCAGCTTCGCCATATGGAATTAAGTCCGAAGCAATTTCTTTATCCGAAATTCTTAAATGGGATTCTACTGCTCCACCTCGCTGACTCATTCCATGAACTTCTGATTGTTTTACAAATAAATTTCTTTCTAATGCAGCAAAACCGATAATTGCTGCGATAGATAATATCCCTTGTCCGCCAACTCCGGATAAAATAATATCCTTTTTCATAGCTACTCTTTTGATTTTACTTTTTTCTTTTTGGTTGCAGTTTGAATACACTCTCTTTCAGCAATTATTACTGAAACTCCGTTATAGCTTAATTCCTCTTTCAATACATCAACCATTTCATTATGATATTTGGGAACTGGAGTTAACACTCTAACATGATCGGGCTCAACACCAACACCAATACAAATTTCTTTAAGTCTTCCGGTTGCAGCAGATAGTTGTCCACCCGTCATTGCAACAGCGCTATTATCAGAAATTATTACGGTAATTGACGACTTTTCATTTACAGCATCGAGCAATCCGGTAATACCAGAATGAGTAAAGGTTGAATCTCCTATTACTGCAACAGATGGTGTTAAACCGGCATCGGCAGCACCTTTGGCCATTGTTATTGATGCCCCCATATCGACACACGAATTGATTGCATTGTATGGTGGAAGTGCACCCAATGTATAACAACCAATGTCGGAAAAAACCCTCTTCTCGCCAAACGTTTTCATTGCCTCGTTTAAAGCTTCATAAACATCGCGGTGACTGCATCCATTACATAATTCCGGCGGACGATTTGCAACAATTTCCGGAATTGGTAAACCTTCTTTTATTTCTAAACCCAATGCTTTTGCAACAATAGTCGGATTTAGTTCTTCATCCCTTGGTAATGTGCCGTTTAATCGCCCGTTAATCATCTTATCAGAATCAAAAAATCCTTTTATCATTTCCTCTACAAAGGGATATCCATCTTCAAGAATTAAAATTTCTTTACATTCATTATAGATTTTGCTGATTAGATTTTTCGGTAAAGGATAATGACCAATTTTAACAATCGGGTGCGGAAAATTTCTATCTGGATAATTTTCCATCAGGTAGTTAAATGCAATACCACACGCAATAATACCACGACTTTTATCATTCCCTTCAAAATATTTATTGAATTTAGATTTTTCCGATTCCTCAAGAAAATTTGATTGATTATCAAGTAATATTTTGTAGCGCTTACGAGCAATTGCCGGTAACAACACAAATTGCTTTGAATCTTCCGGAAGCGAATTATTTTTTTGTGCTTTCATTTCTTTAACAACAACTCCATATCTCGAGTGGGACAGTCGTGTTGTTATTCTAATTAGAACCGGAGTTTTATATTTTTCCGATAATTCAAATCCATCACGTGCCATATCATAAGCTTCTTGCTGATTTGATGGTTCCAGGATTGGAATTAATGCAAACTTTCCAAAGTAACGGGAGTCCTGCTCGTTCTGAGATGAATGCATTGATGGATCATCAGCAACTGTAATTATCAATCCACCGTTAACACCTGTTATTGCAGAGTTAATGAAAGGATCTGCTGCAACATTTAAACCGACATGTTTCATGCAAACCATTGCACGTTTTCCGGCATAAGACATTCCTAAAGCAGCTTCCATTGCAGTCTTTTCATTTGCCGACCACTTGCTATGGATTTTTCTCTCTGCAGCAATTTTAGAATTTTGAACATACTCTGTAATTTCTGTTGATGGAGTTCCCGGATATGCGTAAATACCGGACATTCCTCCGTCGATTGCACCTTGAGCTATTGCCTCGGCTCCCAGGAGTAGTAATTTTTTCATTTTCAGTTTTAGATTTGTTGCAAATTTTCCAACTGCAAATTACTGTTTGCCAATTCTCTCTGCAAGAAATATCGAATTGATTCAATTAAATTATATTCTGGATTAATTGATTAAACGGAATGGCTTTCTTAAATTTGATACCAAAATTATTGAACTAATGCCGGCGCATCAATGAGAATTTGCGACATTTTACGAAAAGACAAAATCATTCCCTCTATGAAATCAAAATTTAAGAATGATGTAATAAATGAATTGATTGATCTATTCAAGGATGATGAACGTGTTAAAGATGTTGAATCGATGAGGGAAGCGGTTCATGATCGCGAAAAAATTATGTCCACTGGAGTTGGAAAAGGTTTTGCAATTCCTCATGCTAAATCGAACGCAGTTACTGATATAATTGCCAGTTTTGGCAAACTTGATGATCCAGTCGATTTCCAATCGCTAGACGGTCAACCGGTACGCCTCGTCTTTCTTCTTGTGGGAAAAGAAAATCTGGTTGGGCCTCATATCAAATTATTAAGCAGAATTTCGAGGATGATGAATAGAGAGGAATTTAGAGATAGTCTTGCAAATGCTAAGAGCGTAGATGAAATTTATAACCTCTTCGAGACTGAGGAAAAGCAGTACTTTGAAATTTCCTAAGACCAGGATTGATCTTAATGATAAAAGCTATTACCGGAACCCGCGATATATTACCTTCCGATATTCCTAAATGGAATTATCTAGAAAAAATTGTTAGTGAAGTATTTAAGAATTTTAACTACAAAGAAATCCGTACCCCTATCTTCGAAGAAACTTCTCTCTTTGCTAGAGGAATTGGCGAAGCTACAGACATTGTAAGTAAAGAGATGTACACATTTGTGGATAGAGGAGGAACAAGTGTAACATTAAAACCGGAAATGACCGCCGGTGTTGTTAGAGCATTGATAGAACACTCACTTGATAAAAAGCAGAGTGTTAATAAACTCTATTATGTATCTCCAATGTTCAGACAGGAACGCCCTCAAGCCGGTCGATTCCGTCAGTTTCACCAGTTCGGCGCAGAAGCACTTGGTAGCCACGACCCAATGCTCGATTCCGAAATGATTATTATGGCTTTCGATATTATGATTAAACTCGGTTTGAAAAATCTTACAGTTAAAATTAATTCTCTTGGAATTCCAGAGTCACGTGAAAATTATAAATCGGTTCTTAAAAAATTTCTTGAAAAACATTTTAACAGTCTTTCTCAGGAAAGTAAGAAGAGATTCGATACAAATATTTTAAGGATTTTTGACAGTAAGGAAGAACAGGATCAGAAAATAATGGCCGATGCTCCGTTACTAATAAATTATCTTGATCAGGAAAGTATCCAGCACTTTGAGAAAGTTAAAAGTTACTTAAATGCAGCTGGAATAAATTACGAGGTCGACCCAAAACTTGTCCGCGGACTCGATTATTATTCACACACTACTTTCGAAATTGTTAGCGGAAGTGTCGGCTCGCAAAGCTCTTTATGTGGCGGTGGAAGATATAATATGCTTGTAAAAGAATTGGGTGGAGGTGATATACCAGGCGTTGGATTTGCTGCCGGAATGGAAAGAATTCTACTCGCGTGCGAAAATGAAAACTCTTTTCAACTTCCTGAAGAAAAAATTGATCTTTACATTGTTTCGCTTGATAAAAATTTACTGGATAGGACATTTAAGTTAGCCATTGAACTTAGAAGACTCGGATTAACAGTTGAGACCGATTACTTATCACGAAGTGTTAAAGCACAAATGAGAGAAGCCAACAAATACAATGCAAAATTTGTTTTGATGATTGGCGGAGATGAATTTCAAAGGGGAGAATTGGTTCTTAAAAACATGTCTAATGGCGAACAATATTCAATAGCATTAAATGAGCTGGAAAATTTAGTAAATAAAATAAGGGGGATTTAATTGCCGCTCCGCAAACCTAAAAGCATTCCAAAAATTCCTAAAACCAGAAAGAAAAAAGCACACACGGCACTTGCTGCTATACCTCTAAAAAAACCGGATAAGCTGGAATACATTTGCAAAGCATATTATATGTATGATGAAAAAATTAAAAAACAATTCTGCGTCTTTGCTATTGAAACACTTGTTGAATTCACAAGCTTTGCATACGAAATTTCCGTTGAGGTTATTAACGAGAAAAATGTGTTCTATTTTATAGTAACAGGGCTTAAAGCCAAAATGGATGCTGTCCCTACCGTTCAACCGGCAAGAAAAGAATTGCTCTTCGAGGATCTCGTAGGCAGTTATGTTGTTAATGTTGTTAAACAGGATGGTGCAATAAATACTGCCGATTATAAGTTCAATATCTATAAGAAAGAAATTACTCTGGAAAAAGAGTATAAACCAAAAAAGAAAAACAATCGTCACTTTTGCAATTTTGAAGTCGCAGAAGATAAGTTTTCTTTTGCCCCAGACTTAACTTAGATGAATCATTTTTAGATTACTTCTTTTTCTTTATGAATAAAATCTTTGGAAGAAAACCAGTATTAGAAGCAATTAACGCCGGAGTTGATTTAGAAGTTATCTATGTCGCCTATGGTCAGCACGGCGATGTTATTCACAAAATTTTTAATTCAGCTAAAGAGCGTGGAATTAAAATTACACAAATCTCCCAGAAGAAATTTAATGAGATTGCCCGATCAGAAAATGCTCAAGGTGTTATCGCTGTTAAATCCGTTGCAAAATTTTATGAATTAAATGAGATAATTGAACAATCTAAAAAATCTTCTTACCCGCTTTTACTTCTTCTCGATTCAATTCAGGATCCTCACAACCTTGGTGCAATATTAAGAACGGCTGAATGTTCCGGAGTTGATGGAATTTTAATTACAGTTAATCAAAGCTCACCAATTACAGAAACCGTGGAAAAAATTTCTGCCGGTGCTGTTTCTCATCTCAAAATTTGTAAGGTGAATAATCTTGTAAGGGCAATTGAGCAGCTTAAAAAAGAAAATTTCTGGGTTGTCGGAAGTTCACTTATTAATTTTAGAGAATACACATCAGTAGATTATAAAATGCCGATAGCTTTAGTTGTTGGAAACGAGGAAAAAGGAATCAGGAAACTCGTTGCAGAGAATTGCGACTTTTTGGTAAAAATACCAATGCTTGGTAAGATCGATTCATTAAATGTTTCGGTTGCAACCGGGGTTTTACTTTTCGAAATACTTCGCCAGCAAAAATCTTAACGTTTGGGAACGATTTTTATTGAAAATCAGTTTGTAATATTAATCTTGATATTTTTTTCAAGATTGATTACGTTTTATCCCAAAATTTTAGAAAAAAGGTAAAAATGAACGAAATAAAAGAAAATTTAGAGAATCAGGAAGAACTTTCTGAAGATATGAAAGTTCTTGATGAGCTTACATCCACTGAATATAAATGGGGTTTTGTCACAGAGATTGAGTCTGAAACAGCTCCTAAAGGGTTGAATGAAGATGTTATCCGTTTAATTTCGAGTAAGAAAAATGAACCGGAATGGATGACTGAATGGAGATTAAAAGCATTTCGTTACTGGCTGAAGATGGAAGAACCTCACTGGCCAAATGTAAATTATCCCCCTATCGATTATCAGGATATCAGTTATTATTCAGCACCAAAACAAAAACCTCAACTAAATAGTCTTGATGAAGTTGACCCTGAATTATTAAAGACTTTTGAGAAGCTTGGAATTCCGTTGAATGAACAGAAGCTTCTTACAGGAGTTGCAGTTGATGCTGTATTCGATTCTGTTTCAGTTACCACAACATTTAAAGAAACATTGAAAGAAAAAGGAATAATTTTTTGTTCAATTTCAGAAGCAATTCAGGAACATCCTGAAATTGTGAAAAAATATCTTGGTTCTGTTGTCCCTTACACTGATAATTATTTTGCCGCTTTAAACTCTGCAGTATTTAGCGATGGATCATTCGTATTTATTCCTAAGGGAGTAAGATGCCCGATGGAATTATCAACTTACTTTAGAATCAATGCACAAGAGACAGGACAGTTTGAGCGAACTTTAATCATTGCTGAAGAAAGTTCATATGTAAGTTATCTTGAAGGATGCACAGCACCTATACGTGATAATAATCAGCTTCATGCTGCAGTTGTTGAGCTTATTGCTCTTGATGATGCCGAGATTAAGTATTCAACTGTTCAGAACTGGTATCCGGGTGATAAAGAAGGAAAAGGCGGCATTTATAATTTTGTAACCAAACGAGGTGCTTGCAGAGGTAAGAATTCAAAAATTTCCTGGACTCAAGTTGAAACAGGTTCTGCAATTACCTGGAAATACCCGAGTTGTATTTTACAAGGGGATAATTCAATCGGCGAATTTTATTCAGTAGCTGTAACAAATAATCTGCAGCAAGCCGATACCGGTACCAAGATGATTCACTTAGGTAAGAATACCAGAAGCACAATTATTTCAAAAGGTATTTCTGCCGGAAAAAGTAACAATTCATATCGTGGTTTGGTTAAGATTGGTAAAAATGCCGAAGGTGCACGCAACTTCACCCAGTGCGATTCAATGCTTATGAGTGATCAATGCGGCGCACATACATTCCCTTATATCGAAGTTGAAAATGAATCCGCAAAAGTTGAACATGAAGCTACAACATCCAAGGTTGGCGCTGATCAGATTTTCTATTTGAATCAAAGAGGAATTGCTACTGAAGATGCGGTTAATATGATTGTAAATGGATTCTGTAAGGAAGTATTTAACGAACTACCAATGGAATTTGCTGTTGAAGCTCAAAAACTTCTTGCAATTTCTCTTGAAGGAAGTGTCGGTTAGTAAATAATAATTGATAATTGACAATTGAGAATTAAAATCTAATTGAAGAAGAAAAATTGAATAAAGGAGAAAAAATGTTAGTTATAAAAAATCTACATGCTACTATAGAAGGAAAAGAGATCCTTAAAGGGATAGATCTGGAAATAAAAGCGGGTGAAGTTCATGCTATAATGGGTCCAAACGGATCTGGTAAAAGCACACTGGCAAACGTTTTAGCTGGAAACGAAGGATATGAAGTAACGGGAGGAGAAATTATTTTCGAAGGGAAAAATTTATTAGAACTCGATCCTGAGGACAGAGCACGCGAAGGTGTTTTCCTCGCATTTCAATATCCTGTAGAAATTCCGGGTGTTAGCAATGCAACATTTCTTAAGACTGCAATAAACGAGGTAAGGAAGTATCATAATCAACCGGAATTAACGCCGAAAGAATTTCTCGATTTGATGAAAGAGAAATCAAAAATTTTGGGAATGGATGAATCGTTAATAAGCCGTTCTGTTAATGTCGGATTTTCCGGTGGTGAAAAAAAGAGGAATGAAATTTTTCAGTTGCTAATGCTAAATCCTAAACTTGCATTATTAGATGAAACCGATTCGGGTCTCGATATCGATGCACTGAAAATTGTGTCAAACGGTGTAAATATTTTCAAAGCTAAGGACAAAGCAGTTTTGGTTGTTACACACTATCAGAGATTGCTCAATTATATCCAACCGGATTTTGTCCATGTACTTTATAAAGGAAAGATAATCAAATCTGGTGGCAAGGAATTAGCACTCGAACTTGAAGATAAAGGTTATGACTGGATAAAACCCGAATTAGTTGAATCAGAGACAGTCTAAAGGAAATTATCGAATGAAAAATAAAAGTGAATTTCAAAATACAAAAGAATGGTACCTCAATAACTTCAAGTCTTTTGAAGAAAAATTGAATGGTGAATCGAAAACATTTCTTCATGATTTAAGAAAAAGTGCGCTTACTCAATTAGCAGATACTGATTTCCCGAGCACTAAAGAAGAAGAGTGGAAATACACAAATGTTTCGCCAATATTAAAACAGAATTTTATTCCCGCAGTAAATCTTGGTATTAAAAATTCTGCACTTAGTAAAAACGAACTTGTAAAATACTTATTCAGCGGATTCGATTTTTACCTGATGACATTTATTAACGGAATTTTTTCAGAAGAATTAAGCGACTTACAGGGTTTACCCAAAGGAGTTGTAGTAGATAGTTTACGTTTATTAATGAAAAAAAATCCTGAATTGATAAACGGTAAAATTACAAAGTTTGTAAAAGCCGAAAATGCATTTAATCTAATAAACAGAGCATACTCTACTGATGGTGCAGTTATTATTGTTAAAGATGGTATTTCAGTAGATAAGCCGATTCAAATACTCAATTTAACTGGTGATAATGAAAACCCGGTATTGTCTGTTCCGCATAACATGATAATTGTCGGTAAGAATTCCCAGGTGAGTGTAGTAGGTGTTTTTGCATCGTTAGGAGGTAATACTCATTTTACCAATTCAATTACAGAAGTATTTGCCGATGAATCTTCAATTGTAGATCTATACAAAATTCAGAATGAAAACGATAAATCTTATCACTACGAAAAAGTTGAAGCATACCAGTTAAAGAAGAGCATCTTTAACCATTACAATTTTGCATTCGGTGCAGAGATTGTCCGCAACGATATTAACTCTACACTTGATGATGAAAATATAGAAACACACTACTACGGTATTTACCTTGCAAATAATAAGCAGCTTGTGGATAACCATACATTTGTTGATCATGCTAAACCGAATTGTATGAGTAATGAACTTTACAAAGGAATTCTTGATGATGACGCGCGTGGTGTTTTTAATGGTAAGATAATTGTCCGTAAGGATGCGCAAAAAACTAATGCATATCAGCAGAACAAAACAGTGTTGTTATCTAATAAAGCCAGGGTAAATACTAAACCGCAGCTGGAAATTTTTGCTGATGATGTTAAATGTACTCACGGCGCAACTGTGGGGCATCTTGATGATACTGCATACTATTATATTAGAACAAGGGGAATTCCCTCGGAGCTTGCAAAATCAATGTTAATAAGAGCATTTGCAAATGATGTTGTTGAAGTAGTGAAAATAGAACCGCTACGTGAACAGCTCAATCATCTTATCTTTGAGCATCTTCACAGAGTGGAAATAGAAAATAAATAACGCGTTGAGAAAAAGTTGAGTGTCAAAAAATACTCAACTTTAACCGGCTGAGGTGATATGTGATTAACACAATTCCCGACACAAAGAAGAAATTTGACGTTAATGAAGTTAGAAACGATTTCCCGATTCTAAAAAGATTGGTTAACGGCAAACCCCTTGTATATTTAGATAATGCTGCAACATCACAGAAACCGCAAGTAGTAATTGATGCTCTCAATCAGTATTACACATTTGATAATGCTAATATCCACCGCGGGTTATATTTCTTAAGTGAATTAGCAACTGATCAATATGAAACTGCACGACTAAAAGTAAAAGAATTTATCAATGCTCTTAGTGCTTCAGAAATTATTTTTGTGAGAGGTGCTACCGAAGCAATTAATCTGGTTGCTTCTACATTATGCCGCGCAAAAATATTTAATAGCGGCGATGAAGTAATAATTACACATATGGAACATCACGCCAATATTGTTCCCTGGCAGTTGATCACAGATAGAAAGCAAATAAAGTTAAAGGTAATTCCTATTAATGATGCCGGCGAGGTTGACCTTGAAGCTTATCAATCATTGATTACAGAAAAAACTAAACTTGTTTCAGTTGTTCATATTTCGAATACACTCGGCACAATTAATCCAGTTAAAAAAATAATTGAGATTGCTCATACAAAAGGAATTCCTGTTTTAGTAGATGGCGCACAGTCAGTTCCACATCTTAAGGTTGATGTTCAGGAACTTGATGCAGATTTCTATGTTTTTTCGGGTCATAAAGTTTTCGGTCCAACAGGAGTAGGAGTGCTGTACGGTAAAACAGAATTTTTAGAGATGATGCCTCCATACCAGGGTGGTGGAAGTATGATAAGAACGGTCACTTTTGAAAAGACAACTTTCGATGACCTCCCGGGTAAATTTGAAGCCGGAACTCCTAACATTGCCGGTGCTATAGGACTTGGTGCTGCGATCGATTATATGAATCAATTTGATCGAAATGAACTGACAAACTATGAAAATACTCTGCTTCTATATGCAACAGAAAAATTATCCGATGTTGAAGGACTAAGAATAATTGGAAATGCAAAAGAGAAAGCTTCGGTTATTTCTTTTGTAATTGATGGTATTCATCCATATGACATAGGGACCATAATTGATACTGACGGTATAGCAATTAGGACGGGGCATCATTGTACTCAACCTATAATGGATCGTTTCAAAATTCCGGCTACATCGCGCGCTTCTTTTAGTTTTTACAATACTAAAGAAGAGATTGATAAACTTGTTAAGGGTTTAATAAAAGTTAAAAAAATGTTTGCCTAATAATATACGTTGATAGCTGTATTAATTTTTCGGCATATTAATAAACTGATAAGGTAATTGAAAAATTGTTAGAAAATTAATTCTAATAAAATCCTAGTGAAAAATTTGAGTTTTAGTTTTTTGGTTGAAAAAGCAAATAACAAAAAAGATTAGCCACAAAATCACAAAAACACTAAGTCTCACAAAATCTTTTAGTGAAATTTTTGTGCTTTAGTGTTTTTGTGGCTTAACTTACGGACAAAAAAAGTAAGTCCATAATTTCAAAATAAAAAATCCAGATAAAATAATGATAGACAAAGGTAAGTTAGAACAGGATATAATCGCTCAGCTTAAAACATGTTTCGACCCGGAAATACCTGTTAATATCTGGGAACTTGGATTAATTTATGAAATCCGGATAGATGACGAAGGTAATACATACGTTAAGATGACTTTAACTTCTCCCGCTTGTCCGGTTGCCGGATCACTTCCACCTGAAGTAAAAGAAAAGGTAAAAAAAGTTAAAGGTGTTAAGGATGTTTATGTTGACCTTGTATGGGAACCGGCATGGAGTATGGAAAAGATGAGCGAAGAAGCAAAGTTAGAATTAGGTTTTCTTTAAATCCGGGCAAAGCAAAAATATTTTGATATAATCAATTAAGAAATTTTGTCGCTTAGCTCTTCAATATTTAATATGAAAGGGTAAAAAATATGTTCACTATAAATCAAAAAGCACCAATTTATGATCCTGAAGCAGTTCAACCGATGAGGGACGAACTTACATTCGTTGGTTTCGAAGATATGTTAACTCCCCAATCCGTTGAAGAAACTTTATCACAGAAAAACGATCAGACAGTTTTTGTTATGATCAACTCTGTATGCGGATGTGCTGCCGGAAGCGCACGACCCGGGGTTACATTAGCACTTCAACATAATATTATTCCGGATAAACTTGTAACAGTGTTTGCCGGACAGGATCGCGATGCGGTAGATCATTTACGCCAAAATTTTCTTGCAAAGTTTCCACCTTCTTCTCCGTCTTTAGCTTTATTAAAAAATGGTGAAGTTCTTTTTATGATGCCACGTCATCATATCGAAGGGCGCGGAGCTGAAGAAATTGCTGAAGATTTGAAAATAGTATTCGAAAAATTCTGTTCTAAACAGGGTCCATCAATTTCGAAAGAGAAATATGATGCGTTGATCCATGCAAAAATCTGCGGTTCTAAAATTCCATTAAATAATTCTTAATTATAAATTATCCTTTGCTTTAAATGAAATTCAGTGCACAGGAAGAATACGGTTTAAGATGCTTATTACGGATAGCAAAGTTTTACCATGTAGGTAAGTCTCTCACTATTCCGGAGATAAGTCGTTCGGAAGGAATTTCCGAACATAACACCGGCAAAATTTTGCGGGTTCTGCGGCTTGGCGGATTCTTGCAAGCTGAGCGAGGACAATTTGGCGGCTATACACTTTCCCGTTCACCTGAAGAAATTAAAATTGATGAAGTGATGCTTGTTCTTGGCGGAAAATTATATGATGATTCTTTCTGCCAGAGTCATTCCGGCGCATCCGATTTCTGCACAAACTCAATTGATTGTTCTGTTCGTTCTTTATGGAAAATTATTCAGGACTCTGTTAACTCTGTTATAAAGAATCTTACACTTAAGGATTTGATGGGTTCTGAAAACGATTTATTTGAAATGGTCAATCAAAGTTCTGCTAAGTTTCAAGATAATTGATTATTGCAATTGAGGTAAATTATGTTGGTGATGCTGTAGTTGTTTTTTAGTGTCTTTGTGATTTTGTGGCATAAAGCTTTTGGTTTTCGTTCCACTCAAACAATAAGTCACAATAACGCATAGATGATTTAGAATAGCACTCATTTTTTTTCAAGAAATAATAAATTGAGAAGTCTATCACTTTTTGATTGTGGGAAATCCAGATCTCTTTTTTTTACAAAGAGAAATGTTTATTTTGATTTCACCTTAAACGGGAAATTCAATGAAAAGAATTAAATTATCTTCGATAATAATTTTAATACTGACAGCAATATTAGTAACAGCTTGTTGTAATTGCGGGGGTAAAAAGGATAATTATCTGCAAGGTGAAATTGTTGTTGTAGAAAATGATCCATTTACAAGATTGGCATTAAAGCTTAATAACAATAGTGTTTATTTTCTTGAATGCAATGATAAATTGAATAAAGAATTAAGACAGAAACAGGGGAGTTTTTATTCAATAATGTTTAGAGAAAGCAAAATTGAGAATGGTTTTCCTGTTCTTATTGTTGAAGAAGCATTACCTGTAAACAAATAATTATTAAACTAAGCAAGAGTAAAATATGAAAGTGAAGTATTTCATTTTTCTTTTAGTAGTTTCGATCTCTTCTTTTTTGCATGGTCAAAATATTATTACAAATAAATTAGCAGAAGAAAATGCTCAAAGCGGGGAACCTCAAATAATTGATGCAAGACCTTTACTTGAGCGTTTGAGTAAAGCCGCCGGAATAGACCTTGATAAGATTGAACCAATTCCACCTCAGCTTAGAAAAACAGCATGGACTTTTAATCTCGGTTCTCCGGGTCCTTATAGCAATGGTTGGTGGGCACACGATTTATCTGGAAGCACAATTGGATTCTATACAACTCCGTCAACTTGTAGAGCAATTGGAAATAACTGTTATATCTTTGTTGAAGATTCCTTATGGAATAATGGAAGAGTAGATCAGAATGCTGTAAATAAAGTATTAGAAGCTTTCGAAACAAAGAACGCCCTGCCTAATTCCACTAAAGGGATTTATCAGACTAACGTTGAGTATTTTGGTAATCCACCGAATGTTGATAACGATCCAAGAATTGTAATCTTAATATTAAATATTAGGGATGGTTATACTCCGGGAGGTGCTTATACGGCGGGTTATTTTTATAGTTATAATCAGGGTAATGCATCCAACAGTAACAAAGCAGAAGTTTTTTATCTTGATGCAAATCCACTCAATCTTAAAACTGATCCTGGTATTAACTCAGGTATGAGTATTACAGCTCATGAATTTCAGCATATGATTCATTGGAACTATACTCCTCCAAGCTCACAAACATTTTTTAATGAAGCTTTCTCTGAAATCGCTTCTTACTTAAACGGATATGCATTGCGTTCCACCTCGAGGTATGCTAATGAAACAAACCAATATCTGTTAAGATGGCGAAGTGATGATAGTGTTTTAAACGACTATTCACGTGCAGCAAGATATGCTTTATATCTAAGCGAGCAGTTAACACCAATTATTTTCAAAAGATATCTTCAAAATTCCTCTAGAGATTTTGACGGTATTACTAATGCTTCATTATCATTAGATCCAGAAGGGAACAGAAATTTTGAACGGCTTCTTGAAGACTGGTTTATTGCTAATTATTTGAATGACCGTAATTATGATTCAAGATATGGTTATGTTTTATCTAATCTTCCCAAAGCATCAAGTGTTGTTTACATGAATCCAAATGTCAACCCAATTTTTAACGGTGTATATAAGTATGGCGTTCAATATATAACTTATAAAGGTGGTAAAAATCTAACTGTTAATTTTAATAACAATGGAAACCCCAGTATAAAAGTAAAAGCAATTAAGATTGGAAACGGCATTAAACAGGTTGAAAATGTTCCTACCAATACAAATGTTAATTTCAGCGATTTTGGAACAACATTTACTGAAATTACTTTTGCAGTATACGTTTCTGATATGAACGCTAATATAGCAGAACCTTCCACGGATAAATTTGGCTTTAGTTATAGTTCAACTGGAACTTCTGTATCTCAGGTTTTTGAAATTGCATACGATGCAACTGAACCAGTAGGATTTATTAATTTAGTTGCTGGAGATAGTGTAGCTGTATGGTTTGATGCAGTGAACGGTGGTAAGCTTGATTCAATAAAAGTAGCAATTAGAAATACAGTTCCTATTCCTGGAAGGGTCTTAGAATACTTAGGTTTTGCTTCAAGATTAGGAGGAGCACTATATTCTACTTTTACAGCAACTTCGAAGCTAAATCAAGCCCCTGATGTAATTAATCCGGGCGGTGAATATCCTTATCCACAGCCTTATCCTAACTGGACAACTGTAGATTTAAGATCATTTAATATCAGTACAAGTAAAAATTTTGTTGTTCAATTTCCTTATGAAGACCCTTACCCAGGTAAGAACAGAGTTTTGGCTACCTATCATCCCTCAACAGGAGTTGAAAGGTCTCCAATCTATAGAGCTTCTACTGGAACTTGGGCCTATTCTGGAGTATCTGGTAAAACAAATTATTCTTGGGCAGTATTAATTAGAGCTTATGTTAGTATTATAGGAACTGATATTAAAGAGCCAATCGAAATTTTACCTTCTGCTTATGCATTAGATCAGAACTATCCCAACCCGTTTAATCCGGAAACTGTAATCAGTTTCAGTTTACCAAAATCCAGTAATGTTCAAATAAAAATTTATGATGTGCTTGGTAACGAAATTAGAACGCTGATTAATGAAGAAAGAATTGCAGGTAAGCATAACATTTACTGGAACTCAACAGATAACTCGGGTAAAAGAGTTTCAAGTGGTGTTTACTTCTATACAATCTCTGCAGATAATTTTACTCAAACCAAGAAGATGGTTTTAATGAAGTAATTATTATTATGTCCCCCTCCTTAAATAAGGAGGGGGATATATAAATAACCACATAGATTTCATTGATACTAGATTGTTTTATTATTTATTTAACCGAAATAGTTTCTTTCAAAAACAACTTCTGCAATTCTCTTTTCTTTCTATTTTTCCAAACACCTTTATGATAAGCATAACCGGCAATTAAAGGCATTGCCAAAGTTGCTTCTGAATAAACCATCTGTTCATAAGTAGTTTCAACTTTACCCCATGAGCTTGCTTCTTTAAGAGTGGAGCTTGAAAGTGCTCCATCGCGAACATCTGCAACAGTAACCTGAATAGCGTATTTATGCATCGGTGCGTCTTTCTGTAAAATATCTGCCGCTACAACAATATCCTGTGTAAAGTTTTTAGGAACGCCGCCGCCAATCATAAAGATTCCAGTTTCTTTGTTATTCAGTTTTATTTGAGTTAATTCATAAAAATCTTTCCCGGAATCGAACGAAACATGTTTCTCCGGATTATTATGCTGATGCATTACAATTCCAAATCCGGCTGAACAATCGGAGAATGCTGGTACGAAGATTGGGACGTTATTTTTGTAAGCTGCCCAAATAACGCTGTCTTCAACTTTTGGTCCGCCGTTATCTTCAAGGTATTTGCCAAAGTGCCATAGTAATTCACGGGAGGAATAAGGGCGCGGTTCAAGCGAATCGAAAATTTTTGCTGTAGTATCATCGCAAATGCGGAGTTCGTCTTCGTCAATAAATGTATCGTAAATTCGATCGATGTGGAGGTCGCGCATTAAATTATCATCTACAAACGGTGAACCGATATAGTGCTTGAAACCGAGTGCCTCAAAGAAATCCTGATCTACCATGATTGCACCGGTTGATACTATGGCATCAATCATATTATTGTTAATCATATCGGAAACAACGCGTTTCAATCCGGCACTAAAGAGACTTCCGGCTAACGTTAGTATTACCGCACATTCTTTATCTTCGAGCATCTTTACGTAAATATTTGCAGCGCGGTTCAAATCCCTTGCAGAAAATGCCATGCTTTCCATTGAATCTACAAGCTTAATTACATTATGTTCTTTGATGTCTATGTGCTTAATTACATCTTTTAAGAAATCTTTCTTTGTTGCCATCGTTTATTCCTTTTTCTTGTTTTTCTAATTTTTATTTGCAAATATAATTAAAAACAATTGAGAATTGAGAATGCTGAGTTTATAATTAATAAAATGACTCAGAAAAAATATTTTGCCAGTTTTAAAATTCCTTGTTTCCATGGAACACGGTGACTTATTCCAGATTGATTTTTAAAAGACTCAAGATTTTCCAGATACCATTTAAAATTTCTAATCAATGCATCTTTATTAGAATACTTAGGACTAAACCCGAGTATTTTTTCAGCTTTTTCTATCGATACAAATGAATCTTTAGAAGCAGTTTCGTAAACCCATTTATAGAGAGGTGATAGTTTTAATGCTTCAAGAAACTTTAGTATGAATATAACAGGTTTTTCCGGTAGATAAATAATTTTTTTTCCGAAGCCGGCGTAATCCAATACTGACTGATAATCTTCCTTCATTGTAGTAAATTCTTTTGCCCCGATGTTGAATGTATCATTCACAGTTTCGTCCGGTAGATTAATTGTCAATTCAATTGCAGCACATAAATCTTCAACATCCAGCAATTGATAACGGTTATCGCCTTTACCTATCATGGGGAAGTTTTTTCCATCCTTAGCCCAATCATATAATAAAGCAAATACACCAAGCCGTTCCGGTCCAATAAAAGATTTTGGGCGGAGAATTGGTACACAGATTCCTTTCTTTCTATATTCAAGACAAATATTTTCTGCTTCAATTTTTGCATTACCATAAGGACCTACGCCATCAAGTTTATCTGTTTCATAAATCGGGTGATGATCAGGAATTCCATAAACAGCTGTTGATGAGATATGGATAAATCTCTTAACTCCGTTTAAGTAAGCTTCGTGAATTAATAAACGAGTTCCTTCAACATCTGTAGAACGGATCTCTTCAGGTGTATAAAGTGGTAATGCTGCTGCAGAGTGAATGACAAGGTCAGTTTCTTTCATCAATTGACTCACGATTAGTCCATTTCTTATATCGCCCTTAATCACATTAACTTTAGCACAAACATCAGAGTAATTAAAATCGGCAATATCCAGAGAAGTAACCTGAAAACCCTTATTTAATAAATATCGGATCAGGTTAATTCCTAAAAATCCAGCTCCACCGGTTACTAAAATTCTCATTTTATTCGTTTTTCTAAGTTTTTTCGAAACTTCCTGGTATCAGAAAATAATTACGCTTCTAAGTTATTAAAAAATCATCATTTTCTTGACATTCTTGCCATATAAAAATATATTTGAAACCTTTGAAAAATAGAATTTTGTATTTGGAGGATGTTTTGAAGCAAGAAAGAATTACAAGATCAATTAAAACTGAAGACGCTAACCATAAATGGTTTTTAGTTGATGCAAAAGACCAGGTTTTAGGAAGATTAGCTGCAAAAGTTGCAAGAATTATAAGAGGTAAGAACAAAGCGATTTTTACGCCTCATACGGATACCGGTGACTTTGTGGTTATAATCAATGCAGAAAAAGTTAGACTTACAGGAAAGAGAGAAACTCTCAAGACTTATACTCACCACTCAATGTATCCGGGTGGGTTAAAAGTAAGAAGTTTATCCGAAGTAATGGCAAAGAAACCGGAATTTGTAATTGAAAATGCTGTTAAAGGAATGCTTCCCAAAACTCGTCTTGGTAAAAAGTTAATAAAGAAATTAAAAGTATATTCAGGTGAATCTCATCCGCACACAGCACAGAAACCTGAAACATTAAGTTTATAATGGAGTGATTTAATGGTAGATAAAATTTTTGTCGGAAGAAGAAAAAATGCAGTTGCCAGAGTCTATTTAAGAAGCGGGTCTGGTAAGGTTGTTATTAATGACAAAGAAGTGGAAAAATATTTTCCGCTCAAAGAGCACAGAGATAACATTCAGCTTCCGTTTATTGCTACAGAAACCGTAGGCAAATACGATGTTTTTGCTAATACTAACGGTGGTGGTATTTCAGGTCAATCCGATGCTATCCGTTTAGGAATTTCAAGAGCATTAGAAGAAATTAATCCGGAATTCCGTTCATCACTAAAATCGGAAGGATTGTTAAAAAGAGATCCGAGAATGGTTGAACGAAAGAAATACGGACAGAAGAAAGCAAGAAAGAGATTCCAATTCTCTAAGAGATAATTTAGAACTAATTTATTTATTAACCAGACATACTCTTGGATTTGTCACCGTGTCCGGCTAAAGCCGGATGAAAGACAAAGATGATAAGAGTAGAAGAAAAACGGAGAAAATATGTCTAAGGTACAACTCACCGAATTAATTGAAGCAGGTGCACATTTCGGGCACTTAACACGTCGTTGGAATCCTAAAATGAAGCCTTACATCTTTATGGAAAAGAATGGGATTCATATAATCGATTTGAAAAAAACACAACAAGCTATTGAAGCAGCAGCACAGTCAATGACTGAGATTGTGTCAACCGGTAAAAGAATTCTGTTTGTCGGTACAAAAAAACAAGCTAAGAGCACAATTGCATCAGAAGCAAGAAGATCGGATAGCAACTGGGTAAGCGAACGCTGGCTTGGTGGAATGTTAACCAATTTTTCTACCATCCGTAAAAGCATCAAACGTCTTCAGAATATCGAAAAGATGGAAAGCGACGGAACATTCGAAAAAATAACGAAAAAAGAACGTCTCTTTTTAACCCGTGAAAAAGATAAACTAAGAAAAGTTCTGGATGGTGTTGAAACAATGTCTAAAGTTCCGGGAGCTTTATTTATTGTAGATATTAAAAAAGAATCGATTGCTGTTAAAGAAGCATTACGTCTTAACATACCGATATTTGCAATTGTTGATACTAATTGTGATCCTGATCCGATTGATTATATAATTCCGGCAAATGATGACGCATCGAGAGCGATTGAAATTATTACTAAAGTAATTGCTGATGCAGTTATTGAAGGGAATGCTAAATCCAAAGAATTAAGGGCACAGGAATCAGCCGAAAAAGAAAGAGAGAGAAAGACTACAGAAGAAGAGTTTGCTGATCCCGAGAAAAAAGATTCTAAAGGAAAAGTAAGAAGAGTCCGTCTTGAAAATAAAGACGATAAAAAAGGGAGACCGCGAACCGATAGAAGAGACAGACCGAAGACCAGACCTGAAGGAAAGTCAGAAGAAAAGAGTGAAGTAAAGGAAGAAGTAAAGTCTGAACCAAAACAGGAATCAAAAGAAGAATCCAGTAACTAAGAATTTTTGAAATAAAGGAAAAATAAAAAATGTCTGTAAGTGCAAATCAAGTAAAAGAATTAAGAGAGAAGACCGGTGCCGGAATGATGGATTGCAAAAAAGCGCTTGAAGAATCCGGTGGCGATTTCGAAAAGGCGATTGAAATCCTTAGAAAAAAAGGGGCATCTGTTGCTGCAAAAAGAGCCGAAAAAAGTGCTAACGAAGGACTTGTTTTAACTAATGTTTTTAATAACGGTAAGTCTGCGGCAATATTAGAAGTTAATTGCGAAACTGATTTTGTTGCAAGAAGCGAGGACTTTGTAAACTTCTCAAATTTTGTGATGGATTTAATTATAGCCCATAAACCGAAAGATGTTGCAGAATTGATGGAATTATCAAAAGATGGTAAGAAAGTTTCTGATGAATTAAATGCAATTATTGGAAAGATTGGCGAAAAAATAGAAGTATCCAGATTTGCTCTGGATAATGCCGAGAACGGTCTTCTGGTTGATTATGTTCATCATGGTTCAAAACTTGGCGTTATTATTAAAGTCGATAATCTACCTGCTGATAAATCGGAAGAGTTCCACCCGATTTTAAAAGATATTGCAATGCAGATTGCAGCAATGAGACCATTAACAATTTACCGCGATGAAGTTGATAAAACTTTGATTGAAAAAGAAGTTGAGATTTATAAAGAGCTGGCACGTAAAGAAGGAAAACCTGAACAGGTGCTTGAAAAAATTGCAACCGGAAAACTCAATAAGTTCTTCGAAGAAAACTGTCTTTTTGAACAGGCATTCATAAAAGACAACACTAAGAAAGTTAGTGATCTGATAGCTGAATTCAATAAAAAGAATTCTACTGATGCCAAGCTTATACTTTTCCGAAGATATCACATCAGTGATGAAAATAAATGATTCCCTAAAAGGTCTTATTTTAGAATAAGACCTTTTTTTTTATATTGGAAACCAATTATGGCACAAAATCTAAAGTATAAAAGAATACTTCTAAAATTAAGCGGCGAATCTCTGATGGGTGAAAAATCATTTGGAATCGATCCGCAAATTTTAGAATATTTTGCAAAGGAGATTAAAAAGGTTCATGACCTCGGTGTTCAAATTGGAATTGTAATAGGTGGTGGAAATATTTACCGCGGTTTGAATGCACAGGATCAGGGGATTGATAGAGTTACGGGCGATCAGATGGGAATGCTTGCAACTATCATCAATTCACTTGCGCTGCAGAACACGCTGGAAAACAATGGTATTTATACTCGTTTAATGTCTGCAATTAAAATGGAAGAGATTGCAGAACCTTATATAAGAAGAAGGGCAATAAGACATCTTGAGAAAAAGCGTGTCGTAATTTTAGGCGCCGGAACAGGTCATCCGTATTTCAGTACCGATACAGCCGCGTCACTTAGAGCTGTTGAAATTGAAGCTGATGCAATTTTCAAAGGAACCCGTGTTGATGGAATATTTGATTCAGATCCGGAAAAGAATCCGAACGCAAGCAGATTCGATGAAATTACCTATATGGATATTCTCAAGAAGAATTTAAGAGTTATGGATTTAACGGCAATCAGTTTGTGCCAGGAAAATAATCTGCCGATAATTGTATTCAATATGGATCAACCGGATAACCTACTTAAATTGGTAACCGGTAAAAGTGTTGGCACAACCGTTAGCAATTTTGAAATAAGTAAATAAATTATGAGGCTGATATGATTAATAATCCGATTATTAAAGATGCACGTCAGAGGATGGATAAAACCATAGAAGCATTCAGAAGTGAAATTACAAAGATAAGAACCGGTAAAGCTACTACTGCTTTATTAGATGGAATTAGAGTTGACTACTATGGTACGCCCAGCCCTCTAAATCAGGTGGGAAGTGTCTCGGTACTTGATGTTCATACAATTTCTATAACACCATGGGATAAAACGATGGTGCCAATTATTGATAAAGCTATTCTTTCTTCAGATCTGGGGCTTAATCCAATCAGTGATGGAACAAACATTAAAATTCCTATTCCTCCCCTTACAGAAGAGAGAAGGAAAGAACTGGTTAAACTTGTAAAGAAGTTCGGTGAAGAATCTAAAGTTGCATTAAGAAATATCCGCCGGGATGCTAATGACCATCTTAAAAAAATGGAAAAAGAGAAAAAACTTACAGAAGATGAATTAAAAGAAGCCGAAAAAGAGACTCAGAAATTGACCGATGAACATATTGGCAAAATTGATGAGATAATTAAGCATAAAGAAAAAGAAATAATGGAAGTTTAATTTGATATAATCTATTGTCCACTTTCTTTTAGCAAACCAATATGTAATCCCGGCTCTTGTCGGGATTTTTTTGTAAAAAGTATTTCTTTTTAAAATAAAACTATATAAATTCCACACAGAGAAAATTTTATTTCAGGGGAGGTGAAATGAAATTCTTTTCTAGAAAAATTATTCCATCCGATCTTGTTTTACCAAATTCGTCGATATCGATTTTTATCCAAAATCCTGAAAAATTTTTGATCTTAATATTTTACATGTTCTTTTAACTAATTCTCCATCAACTAATTTGAAAGGAGGTTAAGCTGGAAATAATAAATTAATTTCTAAAATACAAAGGCAGTGATTGCACCACCGCCTTCGATATGCAAATAAAAAACAAATTGGTTGGCTCACCATATTTGTGTATTAATATTTATTTGCATAGCAAATATAATTAAAATTTAGGAGGGGATTTAGAATGAAAAAAATTATTAGCATTATTGTCTTATTAGTTTTTATTGTTGGATGCAGTGCTGATGTAACCAACAATCCAACTAGTCCGCAAGATAACGTAAAGGGAAATGCTAATCTAAAAACTGAGAAAATTAGCTCTGGTAGAATTAAATCTGATGATATATTACCGGAGGCTTTTAAATTTTTGGAAGCAAAAGAGAAAGAATATAATATCAAAATTAATCCCAGTTCAAAAACGAGTAAACCTAAAATTGTTGATATTACAAAAATACCCGGTATAGTCATACCAACTCTTAGCGAAATTGAAAAATTATCTCCTGGAAATGAAAAATATTTTTCAGGGTATAATATTAAAAAAATTCCAAATTCATCCAGAAGATTATCTAAAGAATTGGATACAAAAGATGATATTATTCTTAGTTATTATAGTTGGTGTGTCCCATATCCAAGTCCACAAAAACCCTTTTTTGAATACATGGGTTCTGGACAAAGTTCAAATATTTCAATGGATATGATGGATATATGGTCACTTCATTATGATCCAGGATTTCATTTTTTATATGATTATTGTGATGATTGTCAATCATTATCAACTTCCGATTGGCACGAAAGATCAGAAGGTCAAGTATTTCAAGTAGTTGGATATCATTCCTTTTTTAGGAATGATGTATATTATTGGGTTGATGTTATGGGCTTAAGTTATGCGAATGATGGAGAACAAAATTAATAAAAGAATAAAATAGTCATTAATCTATGAATTAGAGGATAGTTTCTTAATCAACAAAAATATTATGAGACTATCCTCGTATGGATTTAAGAAAATATTTTTTTGGGGTGGAAATATGAAAAATTATTTTCTAATGGTTGTCATAATATTATCATTTTTTTCTTACTCCCTAAATTCTCAAAATTTAGGTCCATTGAAAAGTAAAATAGAATGGATAACACCGGTATTAATTTCTGATACTACTTTTATGCAATATTCAACACCGGTTATGAGCGTTATGAGCAATGATCATATTATAATCCCTTTTATTCAAAGTCCATTTCGGTCACCGGATAACAGAAATAAAAATGTATATATTAAAGAATTGAAAAATGGTGTTCTATCCGATTCACTAAATCTAACAAAAAATATTTATAGTTCAAACTGGCCAATTATTAAAACAGATAGAAACGGAATTACACATTTAATTTGGGGTTATGCACTTGTTGACCCAAATTCAATTCGACATAGAATATCTACTGATGTTTATTATTCATACTATAAGGATAATATTTGGTCTGTCCCAATTAGTATTTTCCATAAAGAAACAATAAATGGCACAAATTCATATGCAAGTCCTTGTAAGTTAAGGTTAGATTCTAAAAATCGCATGCATATATTATGGCCAGCTATTGAAAGTACAGGTCTTCATATTTATCATAAAATTGAAGAAAATTGTTTATGGAGCGAGATAGAAGAAATCCCTTTCATTAGTGCAGATTATGATTATGTATTTGATAAAAATGATAGACTTCATATGCTCTATTTAAGACCTGTAATAGGTCCGGGGTCGGATGTAAACAGTGTTTTTTATAGATACTCAGACGATTATGGGAAAAAATGGTCAGACTCAGTTTTAGTACATAGATCTTTTTTATTGAGGGCATTAAATGTTCAAATCCTGTTAGATAAAAAAAATTCTATCCATATTTTATGGTCAAAACATTTATCCGGTAGTGAGTTTGCTTCTGAAACAATATATCATTCATATTCAACAGATGGTAAAACATGGGCATCACCAAAGTCTATTATTCCAACAGTAGAAGACGGGATACTTTATTTTAGCGCTGCAATTGATGTGAATGATAAAATTCACTTATTTTACGATCAGTGGGCAAGTCTATTTACACCACCTGTAAAAATTTGTTATACATACTGGGATGGCATAAATTGGTCAGTACCTTCTAATGAGTTTAATAATTCTCAAATTCCCTTTATAGAAATAGATAGTTTGAATTTTTTGCACCTGATATTTGCTTCTCAAATTGGAGGGTATCAATATTACACAAGAACAACAAATCCATTAATTACAACCGTTGATGAAAAGAAAAATAACTTACCGGATAAATATGAATTGTTTCAAAATTATCCTAATCCTTTTAATCCAACTACAACAATTACATTCACAATCCCACGCGTAGAGTCGAGGCATACCTCGACTCTACAACATGTTACTCTTAAAATCTATGACATTTTTGGAAGAGAAGTTGCTACATTAGTGGATGGATATAAGGATGCTGGGGAATATAAAACTCAATTCTCAATTAACAATTCTCAATTGAGTTCAGGGATCTATTTTTATAAAATAAAAGCTGGTGACTTTATAGAGACAAAAAAAATGATATTACTAAAATAATTTGGAATTTTACTTAATAATAAGTATTTATTTAAGCCCCGAAAATTCGGGGCTTTTTTGTTATGGGTAATCTACCTATTTTGCAATTACTAAAAATCACATTTATCATATCGAACTAAATTTATTTACAATTCAAAAGAGGCACAACCATGGCATTTAATCGTGATGAAGCATTAAAGTATCATAGTGAAGGTAGAAAAGGAAAGATTGAAGTAATTCCTACCAAACCATGTTATACGGCTCGTGAATTATCATTGGCCTACACACCGGGAGTTGCTGAACCGTGTAGAGAAATTGAAAAGAACGACGACGATGTTTACAAGTATACTGCTAAAGGTAATCTTGTAGCAGTTGTTTCGAATGGTACCGCTGTTTTAGGTCTGGGAGATATTGGTCCGCATGCCGGCAAACCTGTAATGGAAGGTAAAGGTGTTCTATTTAAAAGATTTGCTGATATTGATGTATTCGACATCGAACTGAAAACGCACGATTCCAAAGAAGTAATACGTGCGGTTCAACTTTTAGAACCTACATTCGGTGGAATCAACCTGGAAGACATAAAAGCACCGGAATGTTTCGAGATAGAAGAAGAATTGATAAAAACAATGAACATTCCAGTATTTCATGATGACCAGCATGGAACCGCAATTATATCCTGTGCTGCGTTAATAAATGCTGCTGAAGTTGCCGGTAAGAAATTAGACAAAATGCGTCTGGTAATTTCTGGTGCGGGTGCATCTGCTGTTGCTTGCTGTAAAATGTATATTGCAGCCGGTGTTAAAGTTGAAAACATTTCCATGTTCGATACAAAAGGGCACATAAATAAAAAGCGGACAGACTTAAACAAATATAAAGCAATGTTTGCCCAGGATGTTGAATACAAAGATTTGACAGATGCAATGAAAGGTGCAGATGTATTTGTCGGTTTGTCTAAAGGTAACATTGTGTCACAGGAAATGGTTAAAGGTATGGCCAAGAATCCAATTGTATTTGCTATGGCGAATCCAGATCCGGAAATTACATACGAAGATGGTATTGCAGCACGTAAAGATATTATTATGGCTACCGGCAGAAGTGATTATCCAAACCAGGTTAATAATGTTTTAGGATTCCCATTTATTTTCCGCGGTGCGCTTGACGTTAGAGCAAGTAAGATTAATGAAGAAATGAAAATGGCGGCTACAAAAGCATTGGCTCAGCTTGCTAAAGAGAAAGTACCCGAAGTTGTAATTAATGCATATGGTGGAAAAGAATTTTCATTTGGTCCGGAGTATATTATTCCAAAACCATTTGATCCGAGAGTCTTATGGTATGTTGCACCAGCTGTTGCAAAAGCTGCGATGGATACTGGCGTTGCAAAAAGTCCAATTTCTGATTGGAACAAGTACAAAGAACAATTACAAGAGCGGCTCGGATTCTCTACAGAAATAATGAGAGTAATGGTTCATAAAGCTCAAAAAAGTCCTCGTAAAATAGTTTACCCTGAAGGTATGGAAGAAAAAATCATAAGAGCTGCTAATTCTGTTCAGGATGAAAATATCGGTCGACCAATATTATTAGGTAAAGAAGAAGTGATAAAAAATAAAATTTCTGAACTTGGTTATGATGTCAATAACTTCGATATAAAAGATCCTGATACATGCCCTAATTGCGAAAAATATGCTCAGGAATTTTATAAACTGCGTCAACGGAAAGGAATTACATTACGAGATGCAAGAGCTTTGATGAAGGAACCTAATTATTATGCTTCGATGATGGTTCAGCTTGGTGATGCAGATGCCTTGATAGGCGGATTAACTTATCATTATCCTCAAACTATTAGACCGGCTCTTCAATGTATTGGAGTTAAAGAGGGATTAACCACAGTATCAGGTATGTATATCGTTGTTGTAAAGAATAAAATTTTCTTCTTTGCAGATACTACTGTAAATATCGATCCGACTGCAGA